>NZ_JAMZEE010000080.1:0-5417 GCF_024704895.1 Bacteroides muris (ex Fokt et al. 2023)
GGTACAAGCGTTGTTGAAAAGACTGCGACTGTAAGTCCTGACGGAACAATCCTGTACATCGACGGCAAGAAAGCTGCTGAGATTGTGAACTATGCTCCCAACAAGCTGAATGCTAACGAAATCACTTACAACATCAAGCTGGAAGAAGCAAATCCGACTCACGCACCGCGTAGCGGCGACACTCCGACAGAAGCTGCCAAGGCTCTCGTAGGTAAGTCTGTTCCCATCAAGTTGGTTGCCGACGTATGTTATGACGACGCTTGCGCTACAGCTCCTCTGTTGGCTGCTGCTCACACTGCAACTATCAAGGAATATGACGCATTTATCATTGAACCGTTGACAGTAACTACAGGTGAAACTGAAAACTTTACTGATGCAACTGTAGGTGGTAGCACAATCGATGTTAAGGGTGCCTTCACTTATGTTTCTTGGAATGCTGACGAATCAGGCAAAAAGTATATTGTAGCCAATACCACTGGCTTGCAGAAAGAATTGTGGGAATTCTACGAAGTAGTTCCGGGCGAATGGATGACAGACCAAATCAAGTCTAACTTGCAACTGGTTAACGGCAACTTGGTTCCGACTGATGGTGTAACAAACGGTCCTCTGCCTTCTAATACTAAGGTTGTTTACAACCAGGCAGATGAAACTCTGACTTACAACAACTACAGCGGTACTCCGGTTAACTGGGATTACAAATTGTTCATCCCTGTGAAGTTCGGTTACAAGTGGAAGACATTCACTTTGACATTCGAAGTTGATGTTAAGAAGAACTCTGGTACTCCTGCTCAAAGATAATCATCACTGCAGATAACTAATAAAAGAGAGTGTTTCCGGAAAAGAAGCACTCTCTTTTCTATAAAAACAAAAGAACAATGAGACGAACGATTTTGGCTATGTTGACAATAGCTTTCGGTTTTTTATATTCTTGTACCAATACTAACAGTACAGAGTCTACTCATTCTTTCGCCGGTACATTCATAACGGAAAATGGCGTAAGGTTTGAACTCCGTGCAGACTCAACCACCCTCATCACTTTCTCTGATTCAGTGAAATATGAAGGTACATGGAAGTCTTGCAAGGCCGAAGACCACTTAGAGTATGCCAATATCGAATTTGGAGGTTATCAGGAATATTATTATTTAAAAGATGAAAAGCTTTACCGAAGTGAGCGCGAAATGCGCCACGATGCTTTGGGAACAAAAGTGAAATATCAGGAATAAGCTGAAGAGTAAAATATTTGCATAGAAGAGGATTTTCCCGGACGGAATTTCCTCTTTTTCATTATTCTTTTTCTTTTCATCACAATCCACTTTCTGGAAAACAGGTCATCCAATTCATATCCCTCGTTGTATATCATTATGTCCATGAGTTTGCCTTTAGCGTAATTATCATTTTATGATAATCAATTAATGACGAATATGATATTTTTTCTATATTTGCCTGTAAACAAGTAATTATATGAAAAATCCATTTGTTACAAACGGCTATGTATCACCGGAATATTTCTGTGACAGAGAGAAAGAAACGGCTAAAATCGTCTCACTTTTGATGAATGAGAATAACATTGCATTGATTTCCCCACGCAGATTAGGCAAAACAGACTTGCTGCGGCATTGTTTTGGACAGTCGGAAATCAAGGAGCATTATCACACTTTCATCATCGACATCTATGCCACAAGCTCTGTACGCGATTTTGTGAATGTTTTCGGCAAGGCTGTACTGGATGAACTACGTCCAAAAGGAAAATCCGTATGGGGTACCTTCTTGAATGTACTGGCCTCCCTCCGTTCCGAAATAACATTCGACATGAATGGACAGCCTACCTGGGGAATCGGACTGGGCGCCATAACCAATCCCTCTGCAACATTGGATGAAATATTCTCCTATCTGAACAATGCCGGAAAACCTTGTCTAATCGCTATCGATGAGTTCCAGCAAATAACCAAATATACAGACGACCCCAACATAGAAGCGGCATTACGGACACACATACAACGCTGTTCCAACGCGCACTTTGTCTTCTCCGGGTCTCATAGGCATCTGATGGGAGCAATGTTTACTTCTCCGGCACGTCCATTCTATCAATCAGTTACATTAATAAACCTGCCTCCCATTTCTGTTGACAAATACGCAGAGTTCTGTCATAAGAACTTTGAACTGGCAGGCAAACGTTTAGATACATTAGTCGTAGCAGAATTATATAATCGCTTCAATGGCATAACTTCGTATATGCAAAAGGTCATGAACATTCTATTTTCCATGACCGGAGCTGGAGAAATATGTATTCCCTCAATGATAGATACTGCCATTAACGACCTTCTGGACTTTTCTGCTGATACATACGATGCCTTGTTATATCAGATGCCCGAAAAGCAGCGAATTGCATTTATGGCAATCGCAGCAGAGGGAAAAGCCAAGGCTATCTCAAGCGGTGACTTTGTACGTAAATACAGGTTGCAATCTGCCAGTTCCGTCTCTTCGGCAGTAAAAGGACTACTGGAAAAAGATTTTATTACGTATGACAAAGGCATCTATCAAGTATATGATCAGTTCTTTCAACTTTGGTTGCAGAGGAATAAGCTTTAATGGTTTCTTTCTTGAATCTTATACTCATTCAATTTATTTGTATAACTATCTTTATTCTAAAGACTCGAAATACGGATAGTCAAGTAACCTATTGGATTGCGATGTCAGATTATGATTTGAAAACAGCAAAATGCTGCTTACAGGCCGTTATCTTTATGTCGGTTTCATGTGCCATCAAATAATAGAGAAAATTCTCAAAGCATATTGAACTAATTGCTTAATGGAAGTTCCTCTAAAGATACATTCACTATCCAGACCTGCGGAGAGAACGGGATTGGACAAGCAATTGTCGGAGGAACAGTTAGACTTTATAGACAAGCTTGAACCTCTTAATATAGAAGCCCGTTACCCCTCTTATAAGGAAAGATTAATGAAGAGCTTAACCAAAGAAAATACTGTGCTGAACTTTTGAGCCAAACTAAAGAGTTGCAATTATGGATAGAGAACAAGCTATAAACCTTGCCAAACGCTATAAGGAAATGGTAGCGGAGAAGTTACCATTAAAGGCCCTTTATCTTTATGGTTCGTACAGTAAAGGAAATTATAGAGCCGGTCCTACTTACAGAAGATATGGACAATCCTCTTTATTGTGATATTAGAATGTTACAGTAAAAGACATCTGGGGCTATACAAAGAAAGCTGATATCAATGTAACAGTTAAACCAAATTCTGCAAACTAAAATATAAACAGAATCGGTCTAAGCTTACAAATAGTAAAGATGAGTTAAGGGTGTGCCATTTTTAGCACACCCTTTCTGTATTCTCCATGTTTCATCATTACTTTGATATTTCAGTTAATTTATACCCGAAAAGATATAATCTCTTTCTCCTTTAATCTTTTTATACCCTTATGGGTGTAATAATGAAAATATATTCTATCTTTGTACCCTGAAGGGTATAAAAATGGAATATACGGAACAAACAACATTATCCAAATATGTAAAAGCAATGCGTAAGCAGCACAATCTGACCCAAGTGGAACTTTCGGAAAAGTCAGGGGTAGGCTTGCGCTTTGTCCGTGAATTGGAACAAGGCAAACAGACGCTGCGGTTGGACAAGGTAAACCAGCTACTGTCTTTGTTCGGCAGCGAAGTTGGCGCAGTACCTATAACTAAAACTGACGAATGATGAAGCAGGCATTGATAAATCTCCGAGGAATAAAAGCCGGTATCCTCACAGAGGATGAGGATGGCTATACCTTCCAGTACGATACGGAGTTCCTGCAGTCGGATGTTGCAGAAGCTGTCAGTCTCACATTACCCTTGACAGAGAAAGCCTATCACGACAAAGTGCTGTTTCCTTTTTTCGACGGGCTGATACCCGAAGGATGGTTGCTTGACATTGCGGAAAAGAGCTGGAAAATAGATGCACGTGACCGAATGGATGGAGTTCATCAGTCTCTCTTTTCTACCGGAGGAGATGCAAATATCATATAAAGACATGATAAGCATAAAACTCAATATGCTGAAATGATACGAAACCCAACAAGGATTTCCTCTTTCTATCACCCTTCTCTCTTTACTTCAATCCACCTTCTGAAGAAAGGGTCATCCAGTTCATACCCCTCATTACGTATCACATATCCTTGTTGTCCAAGTCGCTTCAAACTACTGAAAGCAGTACTTGGAGAATCAATACCGACAGCTTGTAGAAAAGGAAGGCTGGACGGAGTCCCCATCTGCATAGTTAAGCCTATCAAAACTTTTTTATCTGTTTTATTGAAAGTGCTCCATAAACGTTCATAATCCATATCGTGTACATGGGTCAACTCTGTAATGGCAGTTTCCACCAAAGTATCACTATAACCGTTTTGTTTCCAGTCATTCCATGTCTGGTAAGCCAGTTGCTGGGTGTAATAGGGATGACAATTGGTGAACGACAGAATGCTGCGGCCTATCGTTTCAGCATCCATATCCTCACCCAAGAGAAGAAAGCCATTCTTGAGAAACTCATAGAAGTCATCTTGAGGAATCTTACCCAACTTCATCAAATATCCAAAATGATAGAAAGGAGATTTCTTTTTCTCAAAGATTTCCTGCATCATCGATTCCTGGCTACCTAAGAAAATGTAGTTGGCATGATTGTAAGTCTGTAAAATAGACCTCAATTTTTTATCCAGACTCTTGTCCAATGTACGTATTTCTTGGAATTCGTCCAGTACTACAATCGGTTTCTTGTGTGGATTCTTCATGCCCAGTTTATCAATCAGTGTGAATACATCCTCCAGCAGAATGAAACCATCCATTGACGGCTGAAATGAAACTTCTATGCCATCCGTCATGGGATTGGTTGAAATGGTGGGAATAAAACGAAAGTGAGTGATGAGATGTTTCAGACGTTCCATAGGATATTGTTGAAGCACAATCCGCAATAATCGAGCAGCAAAGTCGGCTGTGTCTGTTACCAACTGCAGGTTCAACTGAAAAACGGGACGTGACAACCCTTTCGTTACTTTTTGAACGAGGCTGGTCTTGCCGAAACGTCGTGGGCTAATAAGTATCAGGTGATTCTCACTTGCAAGTATCTCTCTTACTTTTTCTTGTTCCGCTACTCTATCCGTAAAGTATTCACCGTCTACAATCGTACCGAATTTAAATGGATTATTCATATTGCGACTTTTTTCAATGCGACTTTTTTCGCAAATATAAGAAATATATTTGAGTTCATTCTGAAAGACTGGCTAAAATGAAGAAATACATTATAAGCTTCTGTTTTTCTTCATTTTATTGTATATACTTGTAAAGTAAACCTTTTATAAATAAATTGGAAATGAGCAGAAATGAAATTACCTTACAGGAGATGTTCTCCTTGGTCATCGGTGAACTCCG
>NZ_JAMZEE010000081.1:0-5070 GCF_024704895.1 Bacteroides muris (ex Fokt et al. 2023)
AGCGGCGTAGACAAAAGAAAAGATAACAGGACTATAAATTATAGAAAAAGGTTGTGCCAACGTTTTGACACAACCTCGTTTTTCGTTCAGAACTCTGGAAGCTTAGGAGTGTGATGTTTGAAATACAGTTTTCTCATCCACCGGTCAAACAGGATGAAAAGCGGAATGGTCAGAATCAGTAGGAGATAAAAGCAAGGAATCTGGATACTTTCTGACTGTGGGAGGGTGGTGGGCGTAAAGGCTTCCCGGATGCTGTCTCCGAAGTACAGAACCAATCCTGTCCCACTGACACCTATCAAGAAGATAGCAGCGGCAATAGTTGCAAGCAGAATTCTTCTTTCTGATTTCTTCTCGCGCAGACGTATGGCTTCTTCTACCTTCTGCATGGTGCGGTAGGTAAAATTGGACGGCAGGCGGAAAGTAGTCTGTTCTCTTACCGCCTTTTTCAATCCTCTATCTTTTAGTTCTTCGTTCATACTTTTTCTTGTTTCATCAACACATAAATTTTTTTACGTATACGGTGTAGCTTTACTTTTGCGTTGCTTTCTGTCAGTCCCAGGATGAGAGCGACCTCATTCAATGTTTTTTCTTCATAATAGAACAGGCTTATCAGTGCCTGTTCCTCGGAATCGAGTTGCTCCATGGCTCTGTTCAATTTGGCAATTTGCTCTTCCCCTTCATCATTTAAGGCTTCATCTACTTGTGTATCGGATATGTTGGCAAGTAGTGCATCATCCATGACAAAGGTATCAAATTTCTTTTTCCGTGCACTCGAGATGGCCGTATTATATGCAATCGAATAAATCCACGTCGAAAAAGAACTGGTGCTCTTGAAAGACGAGAGATGCTGGAAGGCTTTCAGGAAGACATCTTGGGTCAGTTCTTCGGCATCTTCCTGGTTGGAGACGATGCGGGCCACCAGGATGAATACCTGCTGGCTGTATGTGTTGAGAAAATGCTCGTAAAGAGCAGTCTCTCCCCTCAAGATGCGCTGGATAATATGTCTCTCGTCGTCTTTCATTTTGTCTGTTAGACGCAAGTTTGTTTGCCCGGTTACAGATTTTCGGAAAAAAATATTTTTTCGAAAATCTGTAACCTCGTGTAAACAGTCGCGTCTAAAAGGTACAAAGAAACAAAATTACTCATTTAAAACGAAACGAATATGATGGATTTTATTATGGTGCCTGCGGTGATGACAATTATCACTTTGGGAATTTACAAACTGTTTGAACTGTTTGTTTGTAAGAAGGAAAGAATCATGCTGATTGAGAAGATGGACGAGCGGGGACTGCTTCCTCGGATGGATGCGCCTAAATTGCGTGGAAGTAGCTTTTCGTTTTCGGCTTTGAAAGTGGGATGCCTGCTGGCCGGCATGGGAATAGGTTTGATGCTGAGCTATTTTATCTGTTGTAATACGATTCCCGATTATTTTGTTGCTGAGAAAAGCTGGGCATACAGAGAAACCACCTCTCTGATTTATGGAGCCTGTGTGTTGGGCTTTGGTGGTATTGGGCTGATAGTGGCTTTCATTATAGAACTGAAGCTGAACAAGAAGTAAGGTCATCATGTGGAAAATGCCGACCTTTGCCGAAAAATTAGGGATATGAAGGCATTGGTTCTTTACGGCAGTCCCCGCCGCCAGGGTAGTATGTCGAAGATGCTGGAACCCACGGAAAAGGATGTGCGGAAGTGCAGGAAAGCGGTGCATGAATTATTGTAAAACATTGAAAAATCAATATGGGTAGAAAAGAAGAGTACAAATTGCAGAACGAACAGTTTCTGGAACGGCTGCGTATGGAAGAAGGAATCAATGAATTGCCTTGCGGCATACTTTATCGGGTAGTGGAGGAAGGCAGAGACGGCCCGGTACCGCGTCTCAATAGTGTGGTATCTGTGCATTATAAAGGCACGCTTGTCAATGGACGCGAGTTTGATAATTCGTGGAAACGGAATTGTCCGGAAGCTTTTCGCCTGAACGAAGTGATTGAGGGATGGCAGATTGCTTTGCAGCGGATGCACCCCGGAAGCCGCTGGATTGTTTATATTCCTTATGCCATGGGGTATGGTACGCGCGCCAGCGGTCCTATTCCGGCGTATTCCACATTGATATTTGAAGTGGAATTGTTAAGTATCTCGTGATACTGTTGAACAATTTGTTTTCTTATCTTGTTATCATAGTAAGGATAAAATTTCAATAGGTATGAATATGGATAAGAAAGCGGGGCATAATGCCCCCAAAGCAACATTGCCCCAGGCAGAAAATGAAAAGGGAACAGTACCCGGACAACAGATCGGGTTGTATAGCAAGGCCGATAACCGTGATGTCAAGCAGATGGTCAGGATGCTGAATAGCCCCGAAGAGCAAAGTCAGAAAGACAGAGGATAATCCTCTGTCTTTTTTTGTTGCCTTTTCCGACAATACTCTTTTGTTTGTACTATCTTTGCCTCCGTAATGGAAATACTTAAAAAAGCAAGATTCACATGCTACGGAAAGGAGACCTCACTCAAGGAGGCATAACCGGTACTTTATTACATTTTACCCTGCCCATGATGATGGGGGCTTTTTTGCAGCAATGCTACAACATTGCAGATACGCTCATCGTGGGTCAATGTATTGGTTCAGGGGCGTTGGCGGCGGTCGGTTCGGCATATACGCTGATGGTTTTCCTGATATCCGTCTTATTGGGACTGGCGATGGGCAGCGGCACCGTATTCTCTCTGCATTATGGCGCCGGAAATCCTGTGGTCCTGCGCCGTAGCATATTCAGTTCGTTTGTGCTGATAGGTATCGTGACCCTGATACTGAACGTGGCTGTTTTCATCTGGCTCGACCCTATTCTCCGGCTGTTGCAGGTTCCGCAAGACATATATGGCATGATGCGCAGCTACTTGTGGATAATCTTCTGCGGTATCGTCTTTACCTTCATCTATAACTTCTATGCAGCCCTGTTGCGTGCGGTGGGGGATTCCGTCACTCCGCTTTGGTTTCTGGCGGTTTCTGTCGTTCTGAATATAGCGCTCGATTTGTTTTTCATCCTTCAGTTGGATTGGGGAATTCAGGGTGCGGCTACAGCCACTGTTCTCGCCCAAGGAGTAGCCGCTCTAGGCATCCTCATTCATACTTACAAAGGACGTCCGGAACTGCGATGGCATTATGAAGACATGTGTTTTGACCGCATTTGCCTGAAGGAGATTGCTTCCTTCTCTACGCTGACTTGCGTCCAACAATCGGTGATGAATTTAGGAATCCTGATGATACAAGGGCTTGTCAACAGCTTTGGAACAGCTGTAATGGCAGCCTTTGCCGCTGCAGTGAAGATTGACTCTTTCGCCTATATGCCCGTGCAGGAATTCGGGAACGCCTTTTCCACCTTTATTGCACAGAACTTTGGGGCCGGACGTTACGACCGCATTCACCGGGGTGTTCGCAGCGCATTTGTCACAGCTGTTGTCTTCTCACTCCTTGTGTCCGTGCTGGTTTTCGTGTTTGCCGAGCCACTGATGCTTGTCTTTGTCCGTCCGAACGAAACGGAGATTATCGCAGTGGGGGTGACATACCTGCGCATCGAAGGCGCTTTCTATTGTGGCATCGGCGTCTTGTTTCTGCTGTATGGATACTACCGGGCCATCCGCATGCCGGGCATGTCGGTGGTGCTGACCATATTGTCGCTGGGCACCCGTGTCGTTCTTTCCTACTGGCTGGCCTCGATACCTGAGATTGGGGTGACGGGCATCTGGTGGTCCATCCCCATCGGCTGGCTGATTGCCGACGTGGTCGGCATCTGGTACTATCGGTACAAGAAGTTCCGTTTTCAGGAATCTAAGGCATGATGCGGCAGATCTGCTCTACGGTTCTTCGGATATTGTCTTGAGCAAACTCGGGTTGCATGGCTTGCTCCAAAGAGACGGGAGAGGGGGTAATGGAGAATACGCCCCGAAAGCCCGCTTCGTTCAATATTTTAGTGTCTTCTATCGCTCCTGCCAGCAGGATGACGGGAATATGTTTCCTCCTTGCTTCCTGCAAGATGCCCGAAGGTACTTTCCCCATAAGAGTCTGCCGGTCTGATTTCCCTTCTCCGGTGATGAGGAGGTCGGCATCCTTAATCTTTTCTGCAAAGTCCAGAGTTTCCAAAAGAAGCTCTATGCCGGGTTTCAACTGCGCATCCAGAAATGCGTGGAGACCGCCACCCATGCCGCCTGCCGCACCGGCACCGGGATGCAAGGATACGTCTTTGCCGGTAGTGCGGAATATGACGTCCGAGAGATGCTGCATGGCAACATCCAGTTCCCTCACCATATCCGCGTCCGCTCCTTTTTGGGGAGCGAATATGTGGGCCGCTCCATTGGGACCGAAGAAAGGATTGCGTACGTCACATGCCGCCGTGAAACAAGCCTTTCTCAGTGCGGGATGGGCAGAAGAACTGTCTACGGAGCTGATTTCCGATAGAAGGGTACCGCATAGGGCGATGCCTTTTTCCATACTTCCCACTTCGTGTCCTTCTTTGTCGAAGAAACGGAATCCCAATGCTTGCAGCATTCCCAGGCCGGCATCGTTCGTGGCGCTTCCTCCAAGTCCGATGATGAAACGGAGGCATCCCTGTTCCAGGGCATCGCGTATCAGTTCGCCTGTTCCGAAGCTGGTGGTCTTCATCGGATTCCTTTTGTCGGCAGGAACCAGTGGCAGTCCGCTGATGGCAGCCATTTCTATGAATGCGGTATTGCCGTTTCCGGAGATGCCGTAACTGGCATCGCACGGTTGCATCAACGGGTCGTGGGCACAGACGGTGATACGTTTTCCGTTACTGGCTGCAAGCAGGACGTCGAGCATGCCTTCTCCACCGTCGGCCACGGGGAGCACGATGGTCCGGCACTCGGGACATGCGGCATGTACCCCTTGGGCGGCAGCTTCTCCGGCTTCTGTCGAGGTGAGGCATCCTTTGAAGGAATCGATGGCAATCACTATCTTTTTCATGTTGTCGGTAAAATATGCGGGAACAAAATTATATAGAAAAATCGAGTTTTTCTACACCGGCACAATAAAAACCGAGGCCAACCCTGAAACTCTGCTTC
>NZ_JAMZEE010000082.1:0-4804 GCF_024704895.1 Bacteroides muris (ex Fokt et al. 2023)
CGGCGTAGACAAAAGAAAAGATAACAGGACTATAAATTATAGAAAAAGGTTGTGCCAACGTTTTGACACAACCTCCTCAAAAAACACTTTATTTATAGAATAATTCCGGTAGAATTATTTTCCTCCAAGATTCAACTCATCGTTGTAATCAGTTTCATTCAGAGGTACATCCCATGTCCATTTGTTGACACCGGAGGCAGGAATGGTTTTTGCAACGGAAATGTGAGCATTACCACCTTCGGCAAAACTGTGACGGACTATGTCGCGGTTCCATCTCTTGTAGTCGCTCCATGCAAAACCTTCACCCCAGAGTTCCAATTCGCGATAGTCCATAATTTCATTCCAAAGAGCTTCGCCACTCTTGTCGCAAGTGTATTCAGGATTACGTCCGGAAGTGGCATTCAGTTCTACCAGTGAGGCACGAGCAGCAGTCTCGTCATTCAAGAAATAATTAGCCTCTGCCTCTACCAATACCATTTCCGATGAACGGATGAAAGGCAGGTAGCTGACGCCCGGAGTGTCGAATACATAAAACTTCAGTTGTCCGCCCAAATGCATGTAACCGGCCTGATAGGGAGCCTCCAGGCCACTGACCGCCATTTTCTGACAATAGGCAGCTGCATCTTCCCAAAGAGCATCTGCTTTTTCCGCATCATTTCCCATTCCAAGAATGCCGTAGCCTAAATCCATGGCTGAACCGTCATTGAAGTTATAGCCGGGAAATTTGTCTTCGGTTAGGAACAATGCTTTACGGGCATCGTTGTTAGGAATGCGGTTAATCAATTCACGACCAATAGAACCTGCACCGGTCTGTTGAGTGCTCGCATAATATCCGTTGCATGCATACTGAGTACCATAACTCCAATACCAGTTATTCTCTTGTGCACTACCAAAGCTTCCGAAAATCCATTCACTGGTCGGATTACAGAACCCTGCATGATATTCTGCATTGCTCATGAGTGGGTAGTTCTGGCGAGCCAGCTTAGCTTCAGTCAATGCTTTGGTATAATCTTGCTTGGTAAGAGCGGCACGGGCGTAGATGGCATGTGCCACATTGATGTTCGGCATCCATACTTGTGAGGCATTACGGTCCATACCGCTTTGCTCAAACAACATAATGGCTTCATCCAAATCTTTATAAATCTGTGTATATGTTTCAGCTAATGTGGCATAACCTTGTCCATCGGTAGATTCGTCCAAACGAAGTACTATCCCCTGCGAAGCGCCATTGTTGGAATCTTGCCAGCGCCAGCAATAGTAGTGTACCAGTTTTTCGAAAGCATATGCACGAAAAGTCAGTGCAGATGCCTTGACAAAATTCCTTTCCGCTTCCGTACCTTCGGCATTGTCTATATTGGCAAGAATGGTGTTAGCATTACCTGCAATGGTATAATAGTAATACCATGCGTAAGCATCGTAAATGGAGTTGGTACGCGTATGGAACTCTTGATTGAAGATAGGAGACCATCCGGATGCATAGACGTTGTAATTGTAATTTTCACTCGGGTAGCTTTCGTACTGAATCATTATGTTGTTCTCACCAGCAAATCCACCTCCAAAATAGGAGTGTTGTGTCGTCATGATTTTGGCGATACCGTTCAATGCCTTCATGGCATTGGCCGTGGTACCTACGGCATCGGTTGCTCCGGTTGAGTCAGTAGGTGCTGTATCCAGATAGTCACCGGCGCAAGAAGACACCAGCATCATACCTGCCAATAGGCTTCCTGCGAACAATTTATTGATAATCTTTTTCATTTCTAATACAAATTATATGGTTATACCTTTAGAATTTCACAGTCAGTCCGAAGTTATAAACACGGGCTGTCACATACGTATCGTCCGAACCTCCGTTGAAGGAATACTGCGGATTCAATCCTTTGCGTGAAGTCAATGTAAAAAGGTTCTCTACACCGGCAGTCAGCGAAAGGCCTTCTATACCTACACTTTTCAGCCAACGCTTGGGCAAGCTGTAGGAGAGATTCAGGTTCTTGAATACGAAGTAAGAAGAGCTTGTCAGCCAGCGGTCACTGGTGGCATTCAGGTCGGACGATTTGTAAAAGTCGGCGCGCGGAGTTCCATTCGGATCAATGCGATTGGCAGAAGTTTCTGTCATTCCCGCAGGAACTTCTTTCCAAGAATTCAGGATGTCCTTGTGGTAAGCGCTACCGGCAGCACCGGATTCGGACACCCCCATCAAGCTGGCATAACTACCATCGTATGTTTTACCGCCTAAAGAATAAGTAAACAGCATGTTCAAATCCCAGTTTTTCCAAGAAAGAGCCGAGCTGATAGAACCGTAAACCGTAGGGAGTGCACTACCGGCCCAGTCACGTTTGGCGTATGAAGTCGCGGTAGCATAATCTGTACCATTGATGGTAGTCAATGCACCGGCTTCTTGGGCAGCGGATTTCTTGTCCGGGTCCGGTGTATAGAGAGAGGTACCGGTCATTTGGTCTACACCTTCGAAATGATAAGTGTACCATTCGTAGATGGAGTGTCCTTCGGAATAGTTTTGCATACCATGCAAGATGTCCTTTCCATCGGGCAGTTTCACGATTTTATTCTTCAGGAAAGTAGCGTCTACACCGATGTTCCATTTCCAGTCATTGTTGTTGATGACATCGGCATTCAAAGAAATTTCCCAGCCACGGTTGGACACGGTACCGATATTCTTGTATTGCGTCAGGTTCATCGGGGCACTGTCGTCAACCCAAGGATAAGAACCGGCAGAAAGCGGCAGGCGTACCTCAAACAGCAGGTCTTTGGAACGTTTGTCGAAATAGCCTATTTGGAAGTTTAGACGGTTGAACAGACGCCCCTCTACGGCAACATCCACCGTCTGTGTAGTTTCCCATTTGATGTCCGGTGCTGAAAGTGATTGTTTTACCAAAGCGGCTTCACCACCGTTCTTGTCAATGGTATAAAGAGCCATGTGACCATAAAGGCTTACGCCCATATTGTTACCGACTTCACCATAGGACGCGCGCAACTTCAAGGCATCCACCCAATCTACATCTTGCAAGAAAGCTTCTTGTTTCATGTTCCAGCTGGCACCCACAGAATAGAAGTTACCCCAGCGATTATCCTTATGGAAGCGTGAGGAACCGTCACGACGGAACGAACCTTCTACGAAATAACGGTTGTCATAATTGTACTTTACGCGTGCCAGATAAGACTCCGTCTTGTCCTCATCATCACTTCCGGAAAAATAAGAGTTGTTGAGGAAGTTGCCCATCGTAAGGTTTCCGTCTACAGCCATACCGGTGTTCATTCCGGAAGTGTACTTGCGCTCCCAACTATAGTTCTCGTGAGCCACCATAGCTTCCACCTTGTGTACCTGATTAAATTGATAGTTCCAGCTCAGAATTTCCTGCAAGGTTATAGTCTTGTATTGGTAGGCATAACTTGTCAAACGACCGCCATTCGTAGCACCGTCTCCAATTTCGGGATTGTCATATTTCTTATTGTTCGAAGTGCTGTTGTTCAGGTCACCTTTTACAGTTAATGAAAGTCCATACGGCAACGAGATGGTAGCAAAAGCTTGTCCACCCAATACGTTGCGCACACTTTCCTGCTTATTATACAACATTTCGTAAGCGATGTTGCGGTTACTCAGATAAGATGACGTGGTGTCATAAATTCTGTTACCATCGGCATCCAGTTGGTATGTACCGTCGGCATTGTGCATAAACAACGGATAGACCGGAGCCATATAACGGGTAATGTAGAACGGATTGGCGTAATAGCTGCCGTTGGCATTACTGTTATAGTTACGCTTGGTCCACGAGCCAGTCAGGTTCACGCCACCCTTGAACCATTTGTTAGGCGTATAAGTAGTGTTGATACGCCCGGAGAAACGTTCGTAACCTGTGGCTTTTACATATCCTTTCTCATTCAAATAGCCTATGGAAGAATACACGTTGTATTTCTCTCCCGAAGTGGCAGCGGAAAGATTGTATTCCTGACGGTGTCCCGTGCGTTCGATGGCATTCTGCCAGTCCAAGTCGTCATAGCCAGCCAGACGAGTGGCAATCAGTTTACCGCTATTGTCAAACAACTTATCATCAGCGGCATTGTAGATATTACGACCGATAGATTCACTAACCACGTGTCCCGTGGCGTATGCGGCAGCATCGCTTGCCGACATGCCGGCATTGCTCATCATGGCATTCTTCTTGGCCATCCAGGTAGCTTCCATCCAGCGGTCTGCATCCAGACGGTCGTACTCGGGAATACCTCTGTTATACATACCTTGATTCATTTGCAGCGTAATACTCGGTTTGTGAGTGTTTCGTCCGCTCTTGGTTGTAATGATGACAACACCGTTGGCAGCACGGTTACCGTATAATGCAGCCGAAGCAGCATCTTTCAAGATGGACATGCTTTCAATATCATTAGAGTTTAGTTCGGCCATGTTTCCATCGAAAGGGACTCCGTCCACTACATACAGAGGATCTGAAGCACCTGAAACCAATGTACCAAAACCACGGATACGGATGCTGGGGGCAGAACCGGGTTCACCATATGTATTGTTCACTTGTACACCCGGTGCGGCACCTTCAAGTGCACCGGTTACGCTGGTTGTGATGCGCTTCTCTATTTTCTTATTGTCAACCACCGAGATAGAACCAGTCAACGATTCTTTTTTAGCAGTACCGTATGCCACTACCACAACCTCATCCAAAGCTTCTGCATTGCTTCTCATTGTCACTTTCACATGTGACTTAATCGCCACCTCCTGCGTCTGCATACCAATATACGAAATTACCAGAGTTTTCGCGGAACTTGGTACGTTTGGTAATGT
>NZ_JAMZEE010000083.1:0-4494 GCF_024704895.1 Bacteroides muris (ex Fokt et al. 2023)
GCGTAGACAAAAGAAAAGATAACAGGACTATAAATTATAGAAAAAGGTTGTGCCAACGTTTTGACACAACCTCATATCTATGGATAAGGAGTGTTTCTCCTGATGTTTTCCTCCTTACTCAAACTGTTCTCCAATTACATTGGTACTATTGTGAATCCCCATTTATATTCCCGATTGGCAGGAATAAGATATTGAGGTTCGGGCTTGGAGCCCCAGCTGTCATATCCGCCTACTCCCATCTGCTTCATGTCTATACAAACTTCTACGAAATTCTCGGGCGTGATATCGTTGATATGTGTCTGGCGAGGCTTGATGTTTCGGGCAGTCGAGACGTCATGTTTCAGCTCTGCCGCATTGCGGTTGTTCCATTGATAATCTCTGTTTACGTTGTTTTCACTGTCAAAGTCTTCAACCGCATTGCGCAACGCATTGAAACCGATAGTCTGATCGGCATAGATAGTCAGCCCTTTGCCATTCTTCTTGCCTACGGATAGCCAACGGGTATCGGTATGATGACCGTTCTCTTGCGGACGTACGTATGGGTAGTACATCTGCTCTGCCGTGCTTTTGTAAAGGTCTACGGTGACACCTGCGTTGCGGTCGATATAGTTCTCTTCAGGACCACGTCCGAAATAAGTCACTTGGTTCATCTCTGCCGGCAGGTGGAAACGGATGCCGATGCGTGGAACAACCAAGTCGGAAGAAACCTTGTGCATATTCTCATTTCCCGGTGTATAAGTAGCCGTTACGGTTGCTTCCGAAACTTCTGTCTTGGCAGCCTTGATTCCGGTGGGAGTAAATGTGAAATCGGCTTTTACCACACCGGAGGGGTGAATACGATAGGTTACGATGTAATGGTTGCCGGCAGGCAGGAGGTATTTGGCTGTCAGCACGGCATCTTTGCCTTCCTTCCGGACACTTGCCTCGGCTATCCGGAAGTCTTTGCTTGCTTCTTTCCAGATTTGCAGGCGTTTGGGGCCTTGGTTGCCATAATCGTTGTCTGTCGGTGCACGCCAGAAGTTAGGTTGAAGCCCGAAGCCGTCCTTAAAGTACTCCGTACCGTTCACTTTGTAAGAAGTAACCAGCCCGGTAGCCTTGTTGAAGACAAACTGTACTTTAGAAGAAGCAACTTCCAAAAGGTTATCCTTGTCGTTGCAATTCAGCATGCTACCTTCTGTTTTGTAGGTACGTGCCAAGGGGGCGATGGGCAGAAGGAACTGTTCTTTCGCAATTTCATAACCGACGGGAATCAATGCTTCCGGTTCGGTAGTCGTCACTCTGAACTCAACGAAATATTCGGTTCCAGCCTTGGGCTTCAGTCCGCCTACATTTACATTCAGAGGTTTGTTTCCTTGTGGCTCGATATCCAGAGAGATTTTTCCGCCACGGATGGTCTTGGAGTTTTCCTTCACTTCGTAATGAATCAGATACTTCTTCAGGTTTGTGAAATAGAAGCGGTTCTTTACGATGAACTTGCCATTTGCCAAATCGTCAGCTTCAAAGGCGATGTTCTGATGTGCGTATTTCACTTCGCTGTATCCGGGATGGGGATTACGGTCGGGATTGATGATACCATTGCAGAGGAAGTTTCCGTCACTCGGCATGTTTTTTCCGAAGTCGCCTCCGTAGGCCCAATAGAGGCGGTTGTTCTCGTCTTTCACGGCAATACCTTGGTCTACCCAGTCCCAAATATATCCGCCTTGTAGGTTGGGATATTTGTAGATAGCTTTCCATTGTTCCCAAAGACTGCCGGTAGAGTTGCCCATGGCATGTGCATATTCGGACGGGACTACCGGGCGATCGCTGCCCATCTTACCGATGTTTTCCAGCCATCTTGCTGATGGATATTGCGGAACATACATGTCGGAATTCCATTCCCATTGGGCGCGTTCATAATTCACCGGACGGTTCATGATGTCTTTGTCCGCATTCTTCACCCACAGGTAAGTCTGATAGAAATTATAACCGTTTCCGGCTTCGTTACCCAGTGACCAGAAGGTGACTGAAGGATAGTTCTTATTGCGTTCGAACATGTTGATGGTGCGGTGCATATGAGCTTTCAGCCATTCGGGGTTATTGCCCAGTGTACCACCTTTCCGCAGGTCGTAGTACATACCGTGGCTCTCGATGTTGGCTTCGTCATATACATACAAGCCATATTCGTCGCACAATTCATAGAAACGGCGGTCTTGCGGATAATGGCACAGACGAACCGTGTTGATATTGGCGCGTTTCATCAGTTCAAAATCCTTGCGCATCAGCTCTTCGGTCATGTAGTGACCGGTTTCGGGATTGTGTTCATGGATATTCACACCTTTTAGCTTCAGTGGTTGCCCGTTAATAAGGAGGACTACGTAGTTTTGTCCGTTTGCTGACTTTTGGTCAATTTCCTTTATCTCGATGCGTCGGAAACCCACGTTGAAGGGTACGACTTCATTCACCTTGCCCTCTTCGCTGACGGTCATCAGTAATTTGTAGAGGTTGGGATTTTCAGACGTCCAAGTCTTTACGTTAGGCAATTGTTGTTCGAAAAAGGCCGTTGCTTTCTTTCCTGCCAAGATGGAAACTGTTTTCTTTCCCGTGGCGACCGGCTTGCCCGAATCGTTTGTCAGTTCGTAGTCGATGGTCAGGGAGGCATTACTGCTTCCATTGTTTTTCAGGTCTACACTCAGCCGGAAGATACCGTTTTTGTAGCTGTCGTCCAGTGTAGAGGTAATGCGGAAGTCGTTGATGGAAGCCTTGGGCTGCGCATACAAGAATACATCACGTTCGATTCCGCTCATGCGCCAAAAGTCCTGGCACTCTAAATAAGACCCGGTGCTCCAACGGAAAATCTTGAATGTCAGTGTATTTTCTCCCGGTTGCAAATATGGGTTAATCAAATATTCCGCAGGATTTTTGGAATCTTCGTTGTAACCGACTTCTTTACCGTTGACATATACGTAGCATCCCGATTTGGCACCGGCCACATGCAAATATACATCTCGTCCGTTCCAGTCGTCCGGAATCGTGAAGTTTCGTCGGTAGACGCCTACGGGATTCTGTTCGGGCAATAGGGGCGGCTGAGGTTTATAAGGTTTGAACTCGTAGCCGTGATTAGTATAAATGGCCGTTCCGAAGCCTTGTACTTCCCAGTTGCCCGGCACTTGAATGTCGTGCCAGCCCTCTGTGCTTGCAGTAGGAGAGGTGATGTCGGCGGGAAGGTCTTTGTAGGCATCGACATAAAAGAACTTCCATGTCCCGTTGAGCAATTGGTAGTATGGACTTTTTCCAAATTGTCCGCTCATGGCTTGTGTGCGGTCTGCGTAGGTCATGAAAGAGGTACGTGGTGCTTCTTTGTTTACACTAGTTGCCTGTACGTCTTGCCAATAGGGTAATTTAAGGTCAGGGCTACTTTGAGCCAGCATACTGCTTCCCATTAAGGAAAAGCATGCAAATAATTGGGTTAGTTTGCTCATGGTGAAATAATTTCTTTTTATTCACATTGTTAATATTTGATGCTGTAAAAATAAGAAAAAATAGCGATTCTCCTATTGAATATTAAGATTATTTATTAAGAGTCATATTTTTAAGAAAAGATGTGTCTAAAGTGATTCACACCCTAAAAGCTTTTTGTCAGACTTTTAGGAACACTTCACTTTAGGTACATCTTAATTTGTTTTTATGAAAAAAATGTTATCAGCCAGGATTTGGGATTAATTCCGTATTTTTGTTCAGATAGTCTTGCTTGATGGGAGCCAGCATTTGATATTCTTTAGAAGACAAACGACTGACAGTCCAACATGGCTTCTTGATAGAAATCCTCGGCTGTTTCGCCATATACGTTTAAGCCGAGCATGCCTCTTTCCATGCCACTCCATTTTTGCAAAGCTATTATTTCAGTGGCGGTAGTCGTACAACAATTAGAAACTGTTTTGATTTTATCATTTTATTCTGTTTAGCATAATTTGTATCATGGCTAGGTATATCATGGCTTGTGAAGTTTCCGTAAGTACTTCATAGTCTTTACTGAGTCTTCTAAAGTTCTCAAACGATGAAAAAGTCCTTTCCACAATCCATTTATCAGTTAGGTCGGTACAATATCCCATTTTATAACTCTTTAAATATGATTTGGTCGTTATACTTAAAGATACAAAAATGATAGAAAACTACCAACTGATAAACTTTTAAACGAAATCAAAACAGTTTCTTGGCTTGTCCTTATCAGCCTGCCGGTGACACGATATTATCTTTGCCTGGCTGGTGTCGGGCATGGCATTTAGAGGACTCCTTGCAACGGATTATTTCGGAGGGGGAAGAAGAAATTAACAACGTGTCTGCAAGATATTTGTTGCGTGTTCGCATGTAATTAATAAGAAGTGCTACTTGTTGTTAATAGTTAGTATAACAGGGAATTAATTTATTGTAGTGGCAATATTGAGGTTGTGTCAAAACGTTGGCACAACCTTTTTCTATAATTTATAGTCCTGTTATCTTTTCTTTTGTCTACGCCGC
>NZ_JAMZEE010000084.1:0-4252 GCF_024704895.1 Bacteroides muris (ex Fokt et al. 2023)
CCTATCTTATTATACTAAATATTATTTACTAACTCATTTGTTTTCAACGGATTAACTGTAATTTTAACGAAGTATTACATTTTAAAAAAGTATATAAATATGGGTAGACCCAAGAAAAATGAAAACGCAGGAATCAAAGACATCATTACACAAATAAAGAAAGATGTATTTAATGCAACAACAATAGGCAATGCAACAATAAAAAACTATTGTGATAAAGGCATTCCCGCTCTTTCTTTCTATCTTAAGTACTTAGAAGAAGAGGAGAAAAAAAACGTAAACACTTACTCCCAATTCACAACAGAGTTTTTTACAGCATTTTCGCTATATCTGTTAAATAATTATTTTCAACCAAATGGAGAGCTTTATACAATCAGCACAATCAACTCTATTATCAAGTACGCAAAATCAGCAGTCATACTTTCAGCCAGAAAACAGCAAGCACTAACAGAAAATGATATTAGCGCAATAAAGACAAAACAATTTGACGATAAATCATCAGACAATCATATTGCATTACGAAATGACGAAGTGATGAAATTATACAACTACAAATGTAAAAATGAAAAAGACGAAATAATAAAAGACTTATTTATTCTTGAATGCACGTTAGGTTGCCGTGTATCGGACTTGTTAGAAATTGACAACAAAATAGAGGAAATAAACGGAGACTTCTTTATTACCTTTGCCCCAAGAAAAACGCCTAACAAAAAAATGGAAATAAAATTATTTTTTGAAATTGCAAGACATTTAATTATTGACAAATATAAATGTAAGTTGCCCAAATGCAGCAAAGATACAATTAACAAAAATATAAAGAGAATTGCAAAGGAAGCAGGAATAAAAGGAGAAGAGTTGCAATCTATACACTATGCAGGAGATTCCAAACCAACTGAATTAAAAAAACAAAGATATGAATTGATTGCGACACATACAGGAAGACGAAGTTTCATTACTATGCTTTCAGCCAGGGAATGGACTTACGAACAAATTAGAAAATACACGGGACAAACGATAGAAATGGTTCAACACTACGACAAGGCAACACCCAAGTATAAACAAATATTTCAAAACTCATACAAAAACAATTTGGACGAAATTGTTTTACTTCACGATGAAGTAGTTAGTAATGAAAATAAAGATATCGCATTTAAGAAAGAGCAAGCTAATAATCCCGATTCAACCTATATCGACACAATAGTAGAATTAGCAAGCAACAACGGGAAATTACAACACAAGATAGAATTAACCGCAAAGGACTTAAAGAAAGCCAATGAAGATATAAATAATAAAGATAGACAACTTCTCAAAGCCGAAGAGTATATAGAACTATTAGGTGGTGAAGATGCAATAGAACAAGCGATAGTAGATAATAGCGAAACGGATTTAGTTGATGGTTATGTAATAGCAGCAGACGGAACAATTTATTACAATCCACAGACATAAAAAGCAGTGAGAGAAGTTTTAATTTATAATTTTGAGACTGAATAACACTGTTAGGCAGGCGTATCGTTCTTTGAATTTTATGGTTGCAGAATTAGCCAAAATCCCTTTCTGACATATTTGCAGCGTAGTTTATCAGAATGAAAGAAGACAAAAATGAAATAAGAATGCGCAAGTATGGTACCATGTATCCCCGCTTTTAATATTGGAGTATATTTCATCTTATTTACCTCACAGCCGTTATGTGTACATCAGAAAATTTTCTGTAAAAATAGTGAGGTTAAATATTGAACTTTCCTACTCTTTTAACTACTTATTTGTATATGATAATAAATTAATAGCATGAAAGAGGAAACAAAAAAGAAAATTAGTATGCGCTTGCGAGGACGAAAGAAGTCAGCAAGCCATTGCAAGCACATTTCCCAAAGTCTTCAATGCTTGAAGAAGACTAAGGAGCACAAAGAACATCTTAGTGCGTCCCTAAAAGAATATCATAAAAATAATAGAGTAAAATCAAAAAGACATGAGAAAGAAAAAGAGTATAATAAGCATTGATAAGTTGACCCTTTGCTATCTGGCAACGGATGAAGTTATAAAGAAACTGAACGAATATAATGAATTAATAGATAGTGATGATAGTTTTACGCTTATACGTGTACCAAGTGATGAGGCTTTGTTTGCAAATTGTTTCCATGTGATGATTTCTTTTGGTGATTCCGGTAGGAATCATCAAAAGAAATTTGCCACATTAAAAACAAAATTGCGTAGCATGGGGGATGATAAAATTAACTATGTATGGTTATATGTAGAGAATTGGGTCTTCTATGAGGTGTTTGGCATATATGACGGCAGTAAGTGCAATTGGTTGGCTTGTGTGAATTATATTGCGGATGAATTGGGATTAAGCCTCAACAATATTACAGATTTGCACGTGGCATTAGATACGAATATAAACTTCGCAAAGAAGATTAGGCACGCACAGTTTAACGATGATTATGAGGTGATATTAAATGGAAAGGTACGCTCCGATAAAAAAGAGGTGTTAGATGAAATCTTACACATACAAACGGGAGACCAATATCGTTTAAGGACTTTAACTATTTGTATAAATCCCAAGAAACAAGACGGACTATCATTAAAAATATATGATAAGAAAAGAGAGTTGGAAAAATCAAACAAGAAGTATATACCGCAATGGAATGGGCTTAAAGATAAAGACTATCGGGTAGAGTTGACGATAAAGAATGAGCATTTGAAAGAGTTTTACCAATGGAAAGGTGAAGCTATTCCCGATGACCTATTAATGGTTACATTATCTTCACAATTACAAAGTCAAGATTTACTCTTTGATATGCTGTATTACTTCTCCAATAGATTACTACGTTTTCGTTATGGTGGAAAGGTTATCTCAATTTTCCAACTTTAAGATTAAGGTTGCTTTTGATGGGGGTATTAGCAAAGCCCCCTGCGAGAGCAGCCTTTCTTGATTTAATTAATTATAGATTAAAGTTTTATATGGTACAAAATGCGTAGCATTATATTATTATGTATTCAAATAATAATTGTATTCAAATAAATCTATGATGATATAAAAGAATACATTTAAATTGTATTCAAAATATTCTTTGATTAATTTGCATACAATAAGAAAAAGAACTATCTTTGTGGTATAATTAAAAAGCCAATATATGAAAGCAATAATATATGCACGTGTTAGTTCAACTACTGATAGACAGACCACCGATAGACAAGTGGCAGACTTGAAAACCTATGCCGAATATGCCAAAATGGAAGTTGTAAAAGTCTTTGAAGAAAAGGTGAGCGGGGCAAAGAAAAATGCGGAACGCCCTGTTCTCGTTGAGGCTTTGGAGTATTGTCGAACGGAGCAGATTGATATGCTGTTAGTGTCGGAGTTAAGCAGATTGGGGCGTAATGCCTTTGAAGTGTTAGAAACCGTTAAAGGGCTTGTGGATGATAAAATAAACCTCTATATGCAAAAGGAAAAGTTTACATTGCTGAATGATGAAAAACAACCGTCCATGTTTGCCCCTGTAATGCTCGCTACCTTGTCAACCTGCGCACAATTGGAACGAGAGAACATTAAGTTCCGTCTTAATTCGGGACGGCAGCAGTATATTGCCAAAGGTGGTCAACTTGGACGGAAAACGGGTAGTGTAAAAAGTGTGGACAAAAAGAAAGAAGAATATAAGGACGTATTAAAAGCATTGAGGCAAGGGTTATCTGTGAGGCAAGTGGCAAAACTTACCGATACGTCAGCCTCAACTGTTCAGCGTTTGAAGAAAGAGTTCCATCTATAATTAAGGGTGCGTAGATTACGCACCCTCTATACTATTTTCCTGTTAGAACATGTATGCTACTGAAATAGTAAGATTTCTATTCTTTGCACCACTACCTAGGTCAAGCTCTTCATAATTTTCATCACCTGCATCAAACTTAGATTTATATGTTTCAGTTAAACCGAAATCATACCCGAGAGATACTCTATATGTTTTCTTGATTTCAACGCCTATGTTAAAGCCCAAACCACAATCGAAACGTTTTAAGCCATCATTCCCAAAAGTATCATATTTGCTTGAAGTCTTGATTAATTCGTAATCATCATCATAGTCTAATTATTATTGTTAGAAAAAAGTTCTACCTTTGCAGCATATTTTACCGTAATTCCTTACCGTAAAAGATATAACTCATTAAAAATCAGAACAACTTTTGACACTGGCAGTGTCGAGGTGATGAGTTCGAGTCTCATACGCTCCACTTAAACCACTGATTTACAATGAGTCAGTGGTTT
>NZ_JAMZEE010000085.1:0-3958 GCF_024704895.1 Bacteroides muris (ex Fokt et al. 2023)
ACCTTGACAGGCCGCCCAATACTCTATGTCTTTTGCTTGGTTGAAAAAAATAAAGTTCTTATCCCGAACTCACGTTAGTATATTTCATTGTATTAAACTGCCCATTATCTGCAAGCTTAAGTATTCTCTCCGAATAAAAAGGCCATGAAGTCCGAGAAAAGAAACTTTTAAAATGAAAAACAGCTAAGTTTTTTTGTTTATTGTGGAATATTATGTATATTAGTGGCATGTATAGCAATATAAATCTATTCAAGATAGAAACAAACCATGTGGTTCCTGCCCGGGGAAAGGTCTTGATTTCCGAACCCTTTTTGTGTGACCATATGTTTGGACGGTCCGTCATTCTGCTGGTGGATCATACACATGACGGCACAATGGGGCTGGTTCTGAACAAACCTCTCCCTCTATTCTTGAATGATGTGCTGAAGGACTTCAACTGCCCGGAAAACATACCTATCTATAAAGGAGGACTGCTCAGTACAGATACGTTGTTCTATCTGCACACTCTCAAAGGCATTACCGGAGCATTATCCATCGGTAAAGGCTTCTACCTGAACGGCGACTTTGAATACATCAAAAACTACATCATGCAGGGAAATCCCGTTAAAGGCAAAATCAGATTCTTCTTGGGATACTCCGGCTGGGAGTACGAACAGCTGGGCCGGGAAATTGAAGAAAACACCTGGCTGGTAGGCAAAGAAAACATCAGTTCGCTAATGGACGAGGCGGCCAGCGGTACACTCTGGAAGAAAGCCCTGTGCAAGCTTGGAGCAAAATATGAAATATGGTCGCGCTTCCCCCAGATTCCCGCACTCAATTAGCGCTGCGGAGAAGCTGCAACAGTACGACATCCTTATAACGCCCTCCTACGCGCCACCACTCCTTCAAAAGCCCGCAACGCACAAAACCGCAGGATTCAAAAAGGCGGATACTTGCCTCATTATCCAACGAAATATGAACTATCAGCTGTTTCAGATACAAGAAACCGAAAACATAGTCGCACAGCAAGCACAACGCTTCCTTGGCATAACCATTGCCCTGATACTCCTTCCGTATGGCAATACCCACCTCTCCACGGGCATGCATGGGAGAAAACTCTGTAATGTCAATAGTACCTATCACCGCATCATCCTCTACACGTACAATCATCATACGCAGTTGGCGGTCGGCAAACATATCGCACTCGGAATTCTCTATATATTGTTTCAATACAAATCTGGAATAAGGCACGGTGAAGTTCGTCACATCCCAAGTCCGGGAATCATTCTCCATGGAATACATCACTTCCAGGTCTTCCGGCTCCATAGCACGAAGACGCACCCTTTCACTGCAGAAATAAGATTTATTCATATTTTTCAGTCCGTTATAGTTATTCTTTATTGATATGCAGTTCCTTACGCAATCGTTCCTCACCCGGCAGGCAGAACAGAGAAGCCGTCAGTCCTATCAGTGCGCACAGTATACCCGTACTGCTCAACACTATATAATAGGTGAAAAAGCCCGCAAGCACCGGTATAGCAAGCAATGCCAGCCTCACGCCACTCCACATTGCATAGAACCGGAGGGCTTCGGGAAGTGTCACTACATCTATTTTCCGAATCAATACCCAAGAAAAAAGTTTCAGAGACACGGGTACGCAAGAGGCAGCCAGCAGAATGGTTATCGTCTCGGCTATATAAGCGGCACGTACATCTCCGGCATACATACCTACCCATCCGCCTCCGGCTTCTCCAAACAGTACGAGCAAGATGGGGAGTATCCAGAAACAGGCAAAAGCAATTCGAACACGCGCCGCGGTCTTCTTTATTTGTTCTTCCATTCAGTTAATTGATAGTAGATAATGAATAATTGATAATACCCCAACACAATCAGGCTGTTCCCGAAAACGGGGTGCGGTTCACGATACTGCGTCCCAGAGTCACTTCATCCGTATACTCCAGTTCGTCTCCGATGGAAATGCCACGAGCTATGACGGAGAGCTTCACCCCCAACTTTTCCAGCTTACGGTAGATATAAAAGTTTGTCGTGTCTCCCTCCATCGTAGTGCTCAGCGCAAGAATTACCTCATTGATACCACCAGCGGCCACCCGCTGCACAAGGCTTTCTATCTGCAAGTCTCCGGGACCAATGCCATCCATCGGCGAGATAACGCCACCCAGCACGTGATACAGGCCACGGAACTGTTGTGTAGCTTCCACAGCCATCACATCACGGATATTCTCCACCACACAAACCACCGAAGCGTCTCGTTGCGGACTGGAACAGATGCGGCACGTCTCCGTATCTGATATGTTATGGCATACCTTGCAATATTTCACTTCATGCTTCAGCGTCACAATGGCATTGCCGAACGCTTCCACTACTGCCGTATCCTGACGGAGCAAATGAAGAACCAGCCTCATAGCCGTCTTACGTCCCACTCCGGGCAACTTGGCAAACTCATTTACTGCCTTCTCCAATAATGTCGAGGGAAACTGTCCATTCATACTTAAAATTTTCCTATTGGCCACAAAGATAGTGCAAACTTATGAAATTAGTGCTACCTTTGCCACACGTAAAACCCCAAAAAGGCAACAAAATGAATATTACAAACGCTGAATTCGTCATCAGTAACACAGACGTGCAGAAATGCCCCGCAGGTACATTTCCCGAATATGCTTTCATCGGGCGCTCCAACGTAGGAAAATCCAGTCTCATCAATATGCTGACCGGAAGGAAAGGACTTGCCATGACCTCTGCCACACCGGGAAAGACCATGCTCATCAACCATTTCCTCATCAACAAGAGCTGGTACATTGTAGACCTTCCGGGGTATGGCTACGCCAAACGGGGACAGAAAGGGCAGGAACAAATCAAGCGCATTATTGAAAGTTACATACTGCAACGCGAACAGATGACCTGTCTGTTTGTTCTTATAGATAGCAGGCTGGCTCCCCAAGCCATCGACCTCGAGTTTACGGAATGGTTGGGCGAAAACAGTATACCTTTTGCCATCGTCTTCACAAAGGCCGACAAACTGAAAAGCGGCAGACTGAGCACCAACATCAACGAATACCTGAAACAGTTGAAGGAACAATGGGAAGAGCTGCCCCCCTACTTCATCACCTCTTCCGAGAACCGCATGGGACGGAAAGAGCTGCTGGATTATATCGAAAGTATCAACAAAAGCCTAAATAGCAAATAATAGAAACAAGTAAAATGAAAAGATTAGTTTTTTGGCAGCTTTTTGTTGCCACATTGTTGCTGACCAGCAATAGTCACGCACAATCCATCAAGGATTTGTTCAACAAAGAAAATATAGAGAAGGCGGTAAATGCTGTAACCGGCAAGTCAACAGCGAACATGACCGGCACTTGGTCGTACACCGGCTCTGCCATTGAATTCGAATCGGACAACCTGTTGCAGAAAGCCGGCGGTGCCGTTGCCGCCACAGCCGCAGAAAAGAAACTGGACGAACAACTTGCAAAAGCAGGTATCAAAGCCGGGCAAATGTCATTCACATTCAATGCCGATAGCACATTCAGCGCCAAAGTAGGACAAAAGAGTATGAAGGGAAGCTACTCCTACAATGCATCCACCCAAAAAATCAACTTGAAATTCGCCAAGCTGATAGGTATGAATGCCAAGGTCAACGCTACCTCCAAAACTATGGACTTGCTGTTCGAATCAGACAAACTATTAAAACTGATAACCTTCCTCTCCAGCAAAAGCAGCAACTCCACCCTGAAGAGTATCGGATCGCTGGCCAACAGCTACGACGGAATGATGCTCGGATTGTCATTACAGAAACAGTAACAACAACTTCGGACTCGTCCCAGTTCTATACAATGAAAAAATCCCGCAAGCACTGAATAATGCTTGCGGGATTTTCTATCTGAAAAAGAGCGGAAAACGAGACTCGAACTCGCGACCCTAACCTTGGCAAGGTTATGCTCTACCAACTGAGCTATTTCCGCAT
>NZ_JAMZEE010000086.1:0-2715 GCF_024704895.1 Bacteroides muris (ex Fokt et al. 2023)
ACCAGAGTTTTCGCGGAACTTGGTACGTTTGGTAATGTAAAATCACCATCTACACCGGTAATGGCACCAATTTGTGTACCTTTTACCAATACAGAGGCTCCAATAACTGGCTGCCCGTCTTCTTCAGAAATTACAACACCTGTAACCTTCTGGGTTTGGGCAGTTACTAGGCCTATTCCGACAAAAAGACAGGCCAATAACAGCATTAATTTTCTTTTCATAAATTCTCTCTTAAAGTTTAACTTTACATTAATTGTTTCTTTACTCTAACAAAGTGCAAATATATTAATAAAACTGAAACGAACAACTATTTTATTGAAAAAACCTTGTAAATCTATCAATTTGTTAATTAAACATGTTACTTTATGCTTAATAACAGATTTTTCATACTTAAAAAACCTAAACTAGCTTATGTTTACTATCACTATGATTTCCTCTTTTAGGGTGATTTTCCCAAGGAATACACATATTTTAAAACAAAATGGTTAATAAACAAGCCGCTAAAACAGAGAATAGACCTGACTTTGAAACAAATTGAGAGTTTCCGGAGGCTAAATACCGATTAATAGCTAAACACAAAAAGACACTTTTTAGAGATATTAATTCTTATTCTAACCTCATAGAGTACAGAATATCGTCTTATTTGTCATTGGTATTAATTTAAATCAAGTAAAATGAGCAAGATTATTTACAATTTAGTGTACAACAGAAAAAAAAGCCTGAATAAAAAAGGAATGGCATTAGTACAAGTGGAAGCTTATTTGGACAGAAAGAAAAAGTACTTCTCAACCAAAGTCTATCTAAAGCCGGAACAGTGGGACAATAAAAAGCTTGTCGTGAAGAATCATCCCAATGCAGATGCGCTGAATAGATTGATATATGAGTTTATGGCTATGATAGAAAAAAAAGAGTTGGAATTGTGGCAGCAAGGAAGGCGTATTTCACTAGAGTTACTAAAGGATGTTTTGAGCACAAGCGAGAGCAAAACCTCTTTTATTCCTTTTTTTAGGCAAGAGATAGTAAACTCTACTCTAAAAGAAAGTACAAAACGAAATCATCTCTCCACTCTTTCATTATTACAACAGTTCAAAAAGGATGTAGCCTTTTCTGATTTGACATTCGAATTCATATCCTCCTTTGAATATTTCTTGCAAACAAGAGGTTATCATACAAATACGATAGCCAAGCACATGAAGCATCTGAAGCGACATATAAATGTCGCCATCAACAAGGATTATATGGAGATACAAAAATACGCTTTTCGAAAGTACAAGATTAAAACTATAGAAAACAAGCATACACACTTGTCTCCTGAAGAGTTGGAGAAGTTGGAGAAATTAAGCTTGGCTGGCAGATACACAAAATTGCAGAAAACTTTAGATGCATTCTTGTTTTGTTGTTATGCAGGAATGAGATATTCTGATTTTACCAGTTTATCACCTGATAACATCATGGAGATTCGTCAAGAACCCTGGCTGGTTTATAAATCCATAAAGACAAGTACAGAAGTAAGGTTGCCACTTTATCTCTTATTCGAAGGGAAAGGACTTGCTATTCTAGACAAATATCGGGATGACTTACAAAGTTTCTTTCATTTAAGGGACAACTCTAATGTGAACAAGGATTTAATTGTGATTTCCCGCCTAGCCGGTTTGTCAAAAAAGATTTCATTTCACACCGCCCGCCATACTAATGCTACTCTATTGATTTATAATGGAGTAAACATTACAACGGTGCAAAAATTATTAGGGCATAAAAGCGTTAAAACCACACAAGTGTATACAAATGTAATGGATATGACTATAGTACATGATTTAGAAAAGAACCATGCATTCACGCCTTTACCTAAAAAAACACGAACTTAGCATGGTCGATACTACACTTTCATATCATTAGTCATATACTTCTCCTTTAAAGTCTGTCCATTCACTATTCTGTTTCAGCCGGCTAGCTGCAAACTTGCTGCATACGTTTTGCAGTACTACTGCAAACTGTTTGCAGCATCACTGCATATTGCTTGCAGCCGCACTGCATATTAGTTTGCAGTACCACTGCAACAGCTTTGCAGTATCGCTGCAATAGGTTTGCAAAATCTTGCAGTAAAAAGCTACTGAGAATCAAACAGCTATAGTGTTACATAAATAGAAGATTGACATTGATGTACTATCAATATTTAAGGCTGATTAGAGGTGTGGAAGCAAATTTTGCTTCCACACTTTTGCATTGCTTCCACAGCGTTTGTAATGCCGATGAATAGAGGGATGCAAGGAGCAGGTGGAAATGTGATAAAAACTGTTATGAAGAAACAACAATTGTCTTGATTGTTTGGCTAATCACAAAGTTTTGAGTTTACTTTTCTTTGAAGCTATTGAAATATTCTTTTACATAGACTTTAGTACTTTCGCTGATAAAATGACAATGTAGAGTAAATGCTTCATTGAAAGCAACTAGGATGACAGATGTTGACAAAAGATATTCTTCATATAAGAAGAATCATTTAAAATCTTTATGCAGAGTATTAACTTCATGATATGCATTTGATAATCTGGTTGTTAATCCTACAAATAGTATCACTACAGTAAGGTTTTATGCATTGTATCCTTATACATATACCTTGTAAGAAAGAGAATTTCGCTATAGCTATTTCTACTATATAGCATAATTGACTGATTACTAATAAAATAAAAAATATTCTAGTTCCGCGAAAACTCTGGT
>NZ_JAMZEE010000087.1:0-2644 GCF_024704895.1 Bacteroides muris (ex Fokt et al. 2023)
GTAAACGTCCTATTTTCCGCCTTGACGCTGATTTAATATAAATATACCTTTGTGGCAAACTTGAAATTTACAGTTATGTCACAATCTGAGAAATACCGAGAAGTTTACGAACTTTACCAACTTTGCAGCAACGGCAAAGATTTGAAAGAATTCTGCATCGATGCAGGTGTCAATTACCATAAATTTACCGAATGGCAACGCAAGCAGTTATGGAACGAGAAGCTTGGTCGCATGGAGGAAAAACAAGCTCCCGTTATGTCTCCGGTAACGCTGACGGATATTCCATCCGAAACAGTGTCAGAAAAGGAAAAACTTCAACCGGGCATGTCCATCATCCGTTATGCCAATCTGCAGTTACAGGATGGAACAAGTGTTGTTATCCGTAATACCACTTACGAGAAGATGCTCCATGTGTTTCAAAAATTGATTAGTTGATTATGTTAGGTCTGACAGGAACACTGAATTATTACCTTTTCAATGGTAGTATTGATATGCGAAAAGGGGTTTATGGCTTGAGTGATGTTGTCCGTCATGAGATGAAGCAGAATCCCAATAATCCGAACAACGTTTATATCTTCATGTCCAAGAATCGTCGTATCATCAAGATTCTACATTATGAGCGTGGTTTCTATGTGCTTTATGAAAAGCGCCCTCTAATGGGTAAGTTCAAGAAGCCTATCTATGATGACAAGACAAAAAGTTATCAGATAAATTGGAACGATATGGTTTATTTGACCGAAAGTTTGGTCATCAGCCAGATAAGCATACCCAAAGCCGGGTAACAGCTAATGTTTTTACAATCAATAAAATAAGTCTTATTTTATTTGTGTAATTCGTTAAAAATGAGTATCTTTATACCATGATAGATGAACGGATTATAGAACTATATCGCTCCCAATTGGCTGCAGCCAATGAAGAAAAGAGGATGCTTTATGCTCAGGTCAAGGCTTTGACCGAGGAGGTCTCTATGCTCCGTCAGTCTATGGATCAATCCAAGCAGGCCATCGATGACCTCTTGGCTGAAATAAAGTCATTGTGCAAGAAGCTGGAAGAAAAAGACAATCGGATTGCAGATCTTGAACAGCAATTGTATGATGCCCATGAACAAGCAAAACTTGGCAAGAAGAAACGTTTTGTACGTAGTTCAGAGCAGTCCAAGCTTTTGAATAATCGCGATAAGGATGTCCGTGCAGAGGAAAAGTCCGATTACGATGGAAGTTCCAATACACAGCTACAGGACAATCAAGAGGAAGATAGTCATCAGGAGCAGCAAGATACTTCCCCAAAGGAAGCTGCTCCCCGTACTTCCAAGACTCCCAATCATGCGGATGAGACCATAACCCATAAAGTGGATGAATATTATGAACTTCCCACTGGAGCACGTTTTATGAAACGTAATGGTGAGATTGATTTATGCTATTATACGGTTTTTGAATATCAGCCGGCCAAGATTATCAAGCATGTGTATGAAGTAGCCCGTGTTCAGTTGGCTGACGGTACTTTTAAACCGACTATGGAGTGCCCTAACATCGTGGGACGTTGCCCGTTCAGTGCCCGGATGTTTGCAGAAATGTTGTCATGGAAATATGTATATAACCTGTCCGTGAACAAGATAAGAAGACGTCTTGCTTCATTGGGTGTATTCCTCAGCCGTTCTTCATTGAACCGTTACCTTCATATGGGTATCCGTGCTATTAGGGAAAAATTGGAAGAACTCTTCCGTAACGAAGTAAAGGACACTGACTATCTGATGATTGATGAAACTTGTGCCCTTATCGGTATGGTTAAGAATGAACAGAAGTCTTTCAAGAAAAAATATATCTGGGCCTTTTATGCTCATCTGAAGAAAATGGTATATTACCTTTATGAATCAGGTAGCCGTGCCCGTAAGGTTGTAACCGACTTTTTGGATGCTTTCTGTGGTTATATTTCTTCAGACGGCTATGTGGCTTATAGCGTTTTTGACGATGCCGAAAAATATCCTGAAATCATCCGTTGTGGTTGTTGGACTCATGCCCGTCGTTTGTTTGTTGAAGCCCTGGACAGCTGTAGTGAGGCTAGAACCATTATCAATGATGTGGCGGATTTGTTCAAGGTTGAAGCTGAATGTGCAAAGAAGGAACTTGATGCTCAGGAAAGGAAAACGGAAAGGGAGAACAGGTCGGTACCGATAATGACCAGGATTTATTGCAGGATCAAATCTTTGTCTAAGGACACAGCCACAATGGCAAATTCACTGATGAAAAAGGCTGTCACTTATATGTTGAACCAATGGGAAAGTTTGAGGAACTTCATTCTGGACGGAAGGGTTCAGTTGAGCAACAACCTCTGTGAACAGCGTATGAAGCCTATCAAGCTGAACCTGAAAGTTTGTCAGAATATAGGTTCTGAAACGGCAGCAGAGAATGCCTCCTTTATGTTCTCTTTGATGGAGAGTTGTAAGCTGAACAAGTTGAAGGAAGAACCTTATATGGAAAATCTTTTCAATACTCTAGGTATGGAACAAGTGGACTGGAAACAGAACCTTCCATGCTTTTACAAACAATAAATGTTAAATCTTAAAATCCTATCGCGTACTAAGAACTTTGTAATCGGTTGTTTTACAGTCGACATAGTAATTGTATGCGGAAAAAAGGACGTTTAC
>NZ_JAMZEE010000088.1:0-2404 GCF_024704895.1 Bacteroides muris (ex Fokt et al. 2023)
TGATGTTTCTGAGAGAATGTTTTCGCTTCCTTTCTTGCGGATTTATAATTTTTTCTATAACTTGCCACTGTTTATCAACTAAGGTTAGTTGAGTATTGTTCCATAACTCTAATTGATTGACACTCATAAAGCTACAAATAAACCTCCAATTAACCTACTGATTTACAATATATTATTCATTGCAATAACGTTTATCTTCAATAAATTTTAAACAGCTTCTAAATATTGAGCATACCCAATTACCATCTTGGAATTTCCAAATCGTCCTTGCTCGGCAAAGCCGGGAATTTGGCATGCGGCTCGGCCTGGTACCAGAAAGTGGTCGACGAGATATCCGACTTCTGGTTGTTGTAGCGTCCGTCATGACGCCATCCCAGGTCCTGTATCGTGACCTTCAGGTCCTTGTCGAAGCGTACCGGATCAAGGATATGCCAGCGGTACAACCCGAAAGCAGTCACCGCACGGTACAGCCCGTCAGGACGGATTACCTGGTGCATACCGGCATAGGGGGTGGTGAACTCCTGGTATTGGCGCGTCTTCTGGTTCTCGAAATTGTACGAGCCGCAGAAGTAGTCCTCAGCCCCGGTTCCACAGATAGTCGGGTATTCCTTGTCACCGTCCATGTAGAACTTGATTTCCCCTTCACCCCACCAGCAGTTGTCGTTTACACGCCACGCCAGGTAGGTACCCACATACTGTCCCTTGCCCTTCACACCGTCAATCAGCGTGTGCAGAGACCCCTGGGTCGGGTTGGAACGACGGAACTGCGCGTGGAAGTAGGCCTCGTCCTCGGGGACTTCTGTCAGGGTGTAGTTGATTTGGTAGTACAGGCGCATCTCCTCGGCGGTGTTGATGTTCTCCAGCGTGATACGGGCTTTCTTGCGGAAAGGCATCTTCCAGTAGCAGTTGAAAGCGCTGCCCGGATTCACGCAGACGGCCAGCGAGGAGAGCTGTGCATATTCATTGTATGCGCTGCAGAAGAAGTCACCCACCGGACATTCGACGGAAGGCTCCTTCTCGTCGTCCCAGTACATTCTCAGGATGGAGAAGCGCCAGTTCCCGGTCGGCGTCATCCAGATTTGCTGGATGGCTCCCGGACCCTCAATCTCCGCAATCGTGATTGTCTCTCCCGGTTTCACGATGATGAAGGGGTTCACCTTCCAACCCTTGCCCAGGTCCTTGGCCGCATGGTGGGCGTTGGCCACATTGCGCTGGTCCTTGTCCCTGACCGGGTCTGCCATGCCGCCCTTGCCTTTCTCACCCGTGAAGTTCTCGGGGCTGATGGAACGTGTCTTGGCATCGGACAGTCTTGACAGGTTACCCATGTTCATATCCAGTCCGTTGAAGGGGTAGTTACTTTGGGCGTAAACACCTACGGTGACCATGCACAAGGCCGCCAGAATTAATGATTTGATTCTCATGTTTTAAATAGATTAATGGTTTGTATACTTAGTTAATGGTTTCAGCAAGTTTTGCCAGTTCAAGATATTTCTTGTACAGTTTTTCGTAGATGAGGGCTCTTTTCTCATCCGGCCGGTATTCAGCCTCGATGTCCGACCCCATGTGCCTTGTCGCCTCGTTGATATCCTTGTACACCCCTGCGGCAACTGCCGCGAACATTGCCGCCCCCAGGGCACAGGTCTGTTCCGAGCGGACCACACGGATAGGCATGTCCAGCACGTCCGCCAGCGTCTGCATCACGAAGGGCGCCTTCTTGCTGATGCCTCCGATGGCATTGACCGAATCAATGCGCAGCCCCTGTCCCTTCATATGCTCCACAATACGGCGGGAACCGAAGGCGGTGGCTTCCACCAGCGCACGGAATATTTCCGGGGCGCTGGTTCCCAGCGTGAGTCCCACAACGGCACCCTTCACGTTCTGGTCCGCATCGGGGGTACGACGGCCATTCATCCAGTCCAAGGCGACAACACCGTCCTCGGAGGGTTCCATGTCCTGGGCCTCACGGGTGAGTTCCACCAGCATGCCTTCCAGAACTTTCTGCCTGGCCTCCCCCTCGGGGATGTCCTTCAGTGTCCATGCCAGCATCTTCCTGAACCAGGCGTAGATGTCTCCGAAAGCTGACTGTCCGGCCTCGAAACCTATGAATCCCGGAAGCACCGAACCGTCCACCTGGCCGCAGATTCCCTTGATACAGCGTCCGCCTACCTCGTCTTTGCCGGCAACCATGATGTCGCAGGTGGATGTTCCCATGATACGTGTCAGTATTCCCGGGGCGACGGATGCGCCTACGGCTCCCATATGGGCGTCCAGTGCCCCCACAGCCACGGCGATTCCTTGGGGAAGTCCAAGCCTGTCTGCCCACTCGTGTGTCAGCTCACCTGCCTTGGTGTCGCTGGTGTGGGTTTCCGTGAACAGATGGGGGAGCATTTCCTTCAAGGCCGGA
>NZ_JAMZEE010000089.1:0-2043 GCF_024704895.1 Bacteroides muris (ex Fokt et al. 2023)
AATAACAAAGCCTGGGCTTGGGAAAGTCCGGGCTTTGCGCATAAAAAGAGGTTGTGCCAGCATTTTGACACAACCTCCTTATTAGAGGAGAACAATAAAAGCGTTTCCACACTATTCTCAGGATATTTGCCTGCCATTTGGTATTCATCAATGATCACTAGAGGGGAGGGCTATCTATATAGCGCAAGTGGGAAAGGCAAGTACTTTGCTCCACCTCAATTCGTAAAACGTACTTTGGTAAACAGATATTTCATCAAGAAGAAAATAAGGATAGATGATATGTGAGAAATGTGGAGTTCTCAAAAGAGTCCTGTACTTCTCATACCTGCGGAACAATCAACTTTTAAAAAACAATAACTATCAATTATCCATAATCTTATAAAAATGTCGTATGTTTGCAATTAGATAAATGCATGAATATGGATTCTAAAAAACAACTCTACATCATTAGTGGTTGTAATGGTGCTGGTAAGACTACGGCATCTTACACTGTGCTACCGGATGTTCTGGAATGCAAGGAGTTTGTTAATGCAGATGAAATAGCTCGTGGATTATCTCCTTTTAATCCCGAAAGTATGGCTATTGAAGCCGGACGGTTGATGTTACAAAGGATTAATGAATTGCTGAGAAATCAACAAAACTTTTCTATAGAAACCACACTTGCCACAAGAACTTACACCCGCCTTGTCCATCGTGCGCAAGAGCAAGGATATAAAGTCAATTTAATATATTTCTGGTTGAGTTCGCCCGACTTGGCTATTCAGCGTGTAGCCCAACGTGTACGTAATGGTGGGCACGACATTCCCAAAGAGGTTGTGATTCGGCGTTATCAAGCAGGTATCAATAACTTTTTCAATATTTATATGCCCCGTGTGGACTATTGGCTATTGGCAGATAATAGCGAGACACCCCGTATTATTGTTGCTGAAGGCGGACGAGGAATGGAAATGCATATACATCATATTGAACGATTTAATAAAATACAAAGTTATGTCAGAGAATGAGAGAAAAGAACTGAGCGAAAAGTTACATTTCGGTTTGGCATTAGCCGAACGTCGTATGCTTGAGGAAAAAGCATTGCGCAATGAATGCATTATACAAGGCTTGCCCAATGGAGAGATTAAAAGTGTACCGGCACGTATCATGCTACATAGACTTTATGGAGAAGAACTGAAGCAATAGGAGTATTCTCTCTTCAATAAACACAAGCCTGAATTGTTTGCACGATACGAGAATCAGCGCGGATTACAAGAGTACATTCTTTATTACCCTGAATTATAATAAGAAATATATCCACTCAGTCTTCGTTATTCTATATAGACTATATTCCCTTACAAGAAGCCTTCCCCATTAGGAAAATGTAAGCCAAAACAAAAACATTGTTTACTACATAAATCTTTGGGGAATTAAAGAACTAAACCTTGACTGAACAATCGTTTTTCCATCCGAAAAGGGCAGGTTTACATTTTTGACATACTCCCAATGGTAGTTTTTCGCAGTTACAGAATTCTTTACTTCAATTACTTTTGTATTTGGAATAAACAAACGGATATCTCCATTTAAAATGAGGACAATTGCATAGTGTTCTAAGCATAAAATGGATAAATGGGTAAGATGGTATCTATGTAACCTTTATAATTTCAATAATATTTTATATAATGCTTTACATTTTCATGGATGTAACAAACAATACAAGTAAATAATTGACAAAAAACAACTAAATGATAGATATTGACAAAGCCCTTCTAGTTTTTGAGAAAAAAGATCCTAACGTTATGATTATAGCACATCAGTACAGAATTAAACACCTTCAAATCAGGATATTACCATTACAAATAGTATCATATAAGTAGATTGTCATTTACAGTGGATATGTATAGAGTATCTTCTCTAGAGGAATACTTTATTTCAGGAGCTCTTTTTGTTTATTTTATATTGCTTATTATCAACAATATAGACATATTCTAGTTCCGCGAAAACTCTGGTAATTTCGTATATTGGTATGCAGACGCAGGAGGTGGCGATAAAATCTCACGTAAGAGT
>NZ_JAMZEE010000008.1:0-111726 GCF_024704895.1 Bacteroides muris (ex Fokt et al. 2023)
CGTTTTAGTCAAAACAAGACGATAACAGACTAACAATAAGATACTATCTGACTGAATTCCAAGTTCCGTTTGAACTTAGCAAACAAATAGGAAAACAAGAGATAATATAAAGTTATGAACCTTTAAAAAGAGAAAATGCCTATGGAAAAAGAAACAATCCTGCAAGTTGAATAGTCTCACTATTCGGCCCTTATTACCCTTACCCTAAATTTAAGAAGTATTTAATTAACAACAAATCATCAATCATTTATGAATGAAGATCACAAAAAACGAGGACTAACACATAGCAAACTCCTCACAGCAGTGGCAATCAGCTCACTGTTATTAAGTAGCGGCAACGTGATGGCTGCACAAGCCAATCCTGATAAATCGCTTGGCGTAACAGAACAATTACAAACTATCACCGCTACCGGTCTGGTGGTAGACGCAGCCGGTGAACCGGTTATCGGCGCCAGTGTAGTGGAGAAAGGTACTACCAATGGTATTGTAACCGACATCGACGGCAAATTCACATTAAGCGTAAAACAAGGAGCAGTACTTCGTATTTCGTTCGTAGGTTACCAGACCCAAGATATAAAGGCAGACAAGAACATGAAAGTAGTCTTAATGGAAGACGCAGAAATGTTGTCCGAAGTAGTTGTTGTAGGTTACGGTGCACAGAAGAAAACCAACCTAACAGGTGCCGTAGCTACAGTTGATGTAGGGAAGGCTCTGGATAGCCGACCGATCTCAGACGTAGGCCGTGGGTTACAAGGTACTACCCCGGGGTTGACAATCACTATCCCAACCGGCGAAGTTGGCACAGACCCCAACATTAAGATTCGTGGCGCAATAGCCTCATTGGAAGGCAATTCCAAACCGCTTATTTTAATGGACAATGTGGAAATACCCAGTATCAGCTTAGTAAACCCCGATGATATCGAATCAATATCCGTATTAAAAGATGCAGCAGCATCTTCGATCTACGGTTCAAAAGCTGCATTCGGTGTTATCCTAATTACGACTAAAAAAGGTGCCAAGACGGATAAAGTAACCATTAATTACTCCGGAAACGTAGCTTTCCAAACTATAGCCAAAGACAGCAATGTCGGTGGCATTAGTGGTATGGAGTATATCATGGATGCAGCAGAACGTGCTGGCGGCACAGTGGCCGGCGCCTTTTTCTACATTACCCGTGAAGGCATTGAACGGTCTAAAGAGTGGGAAAAGCTTTATGGCGGCAAAGTGGGCAAGAACGATCCTACTGTCTATGGACGTGACTGGTATCTTGATGCCAACAACCGAAAAATCGGTGTACGTCATTACGACCCATACGATTACTTGGTCAAAGACGTAGCTGTAGCCCAGACCCATAATGTCTCTGTGAATGGGAAAAGCGGGAAGACGACTTTCAATATCGGCTTGGGATACTTGGATCAAGACGGTATGAACAAAGCCGCCAAAGAAGACAACTTCAAACGTTACAACGCTTCTATCAACCTGACTACCGAATTCAATAAATGGATTACCTTGAAAGCCGGTGCCATCTACTCAAAACGCGAAAAGAGCTACCCTTACAATGCTACCGGTGTATTCGACCCTTGGTACTATTGCTATCGTTGGAGTGACATCTACCCAATGGGAACAGATGAAAACGGCAACGAGCTTCGTAGCCCGGCCTCTGAATTCAGCCAGGCCAATACCGCCAAGATGACCCGCAACTATACCAATATCAATATGGGACTTCATCTGAATATCTTGAAAGGATGGACTGCTGATTTTGATTATTCGCATGCTAACCAAGAATATATCTGGTTACGTCCCGGTACCCGTTTCACAGCAGCCGACACTTGGGGTGGCGCAACACCACGCTTGGATGCCAATGGCAATCGAGTAACTGTAAACTACTACGGTCAGGATATGCCTGCCTACGATTTAGTCATGAGTACTTATACTGGCGTAGGCTCTGGAGTCGATCAATTGGATCGTTACACCGAAAATTCCATGCGCAACACCATTAATGCCTATACTACCTATGAATTGAACTTAATGAAAGACCACAATATGAAATTCATGCTTGGTATGAACCGCGTAACTTACGATATGGAATACAGCCAAGCCCGTAGAAAACAAGTCAATGACGTGGAGAATCCTCAATTCAACTTTGCCACCGGAGAACAATATGTTTGGGGTGACAAGGATTGGAACGCCCAGTTGGGATATTTTGGTCGCTTCAACTACGACTATGCGGGTAGATACCTATTGGAGGCCAACCTACGTTATGACGGTACCTCTGTCTTTGGTGCAGACCAACGTTGGCGTTGGTATCCTTCATTCTCCGCAGGATGGCGTGTAAGTGAAGAGGCTTTTATGCAATCCATTAAAGAAGCCGTATCGGCTCTGAAGCTACGTGCATCCTGGGGTAAAATCGGCGACCAGTCCGTGCCTAACTCACTGTATGTTTCCACTATTTCTTCTGGTTCTACAGTTAGCTGGATTGGCGGAGACGGCAACTTACTCAACTATGTAGGGACTCCCACTTCAGTTGCCCGTGACATCACTTGGCAAGACATCTCCACATTCGATATTGGATTGGATGCCCGCTTCCTGAATGGAGAACTTGGTTTTACGTTCGACTGGTTCCGCCGCAAGACAGAAAACATGATTGTCCCCAATCAAGATTTAACCTTTACTTATGGAACATCTTCATTGAAAGGAAACTATGGCAACCTGCATACCGACGGATGGGAAATAGGCCTCGACTACAGCCATCAGTTCAAAAACGGTTTGCGCATCACAGCCAATGCCACTTTGAGCGACTTCAAGACTATCATCGACAACTACGGTAATGTGACCGGCCTAGACAGCAATTACAAAGGCAAACGTTATGGAGACATCTGGGGTTACAAAGTAGAACGCCTCTATCAGAAGGACGATTTCGTTTATGATGCCGACGGCAATTTCGTAAAAGAGAAAGTAACAACTGGCAAGGGCGCAGGAGTTGAAATCAATAAACTGAAAGACCCGAATGCCCACAACCAAGCTTATTTGCAGTCAGGCAGCCTTGTCTTCGGTCCTGGTGACGTGATGTACAAAGACCTTGACGGTGACGGTGAAATCACATCGGGCAGTAACACCATTGACGACCACGGCGATAAAGTAGTGATCGGTAACTCTACTCCGAGGTATCAATACAGTTTCCGCGTGGGAGCAGACTGGAAGGGCTTTGACCTTTCACTCTTCTTCCAAGGTGTAGGAAAATGCGATATGTGGGGTTCTTCTTCACTGACATTGGCAGGCTTCAACACCGGTGACGGTGCCATCGCCAAACGATTCAGCACCGACTACTGGAGAGAAGACCGCACAGATGCCTTCTACCCACGCGCTGTCAACATGGGCAATGGAACCAACTCATTCAACATGTGTTATTCTGACCGTTACTTGCTGAACATGGCTTACCTGCGTCTGAAGAATATCACCGTAGGTTATACATTACCTCAATATCTGACCAAGAAAGCTCTTATCCAAAAAGCACGCATATATGCTTCTTGCGAAAATCTATTCACTTGGGATCACTTGGACGGCACCCCTGTCGACCCCGAAGCCGCAGTACTGAAGACCGCAGATTATGAATACCTGACCAACAGCAGTACAAGCAACTATGCCGGTGGTCGTGTAGGTATCGGTACTCCTGCTTTCCGTACAATATCAATCGGTGTTCAATTAACCTTCTAAATTTTGGAAACAATGAAAAAATATATTATAGCAGCATTTTCCATCGCATGTCTGGGTCTATCTTCTTGTACCGATGTGCTGGACAGACCAAGCGAAACGAAATATACCGACGACACTTATTGGACAAGTGAAGACCAATATCGTCTCTACTTCAACTACTATTATCCTTACTACTTTACAGGATACAACAGCAGTTATGGCACTAACTTCACTCCCGTAAGAGGCTATACATTCAGTGACGACTTTGCCAATTCTGCCAAACAAACCAGTTTCACGGCTGTTGTCCCGGGAGACAATGGCAAGTACGATTTGGACACATGGGCCGGAGCCGAGTATGGAGGCCGTCAATGGGACTTTGCATGGGTACGAAAGACAAACATTGCTATTGACCGCCTGGAGTCACATAAAGCCAATCTCTCCGAAGAAGCTTACAATCATTGGATGGGCATCGCCCGCTTTTTCCGCGCTTACGAATATTATCGTCTTGTAATGACTTTCGGTGATGTGCCTTATTGGGATGCTCCAGTAGATGAAACCGACCTGGCTTCCATGTACAAAGACCGCGATTCGCGCAGTACTGTGACAGATGCAATCTACAACGATTTGAAGTATGCACTGGAGAATGTACGTACAAACGACGGCACCATGAACATCAACCGCTACGTAGTAGCCGCTGTCGCTTCCAACATCATGCTGTTCGAAGGAACCTGGCAGCACTACCATAAAGGCAATGCGCTCGAAGCCAGCTCCAAGCTGAGTGATGAGAATGCAAAGAAATACCTGCAATTTTGTATAGAGGCATCCGAGATTGTCATGAACAGCAACAAGTGGTCTTGCACGAAAGACTTCCGCTCCATCTTTGGCAGCAACAGCCTTGCCGGTCATCCGGAAGTTATTTTCTACCGCAGCTATGAGGCCGGTAAAGTGACCCACTGCTTGGGTTCCTACTCCAACGGTGAGGAGACATTAAGTTCCAATGCAAATCTGGCACTGCTCCGGTCATTCATCTGCACCGATGGCAAACCTTATCAGGTATCCGACATTGCAAATGCCAAGAGCTTTGCAATGAAAGACTTGGCAAAAACCCGTGACCCGCGCTTAGAAGCCACTTTCTTGAACTTCTCCTGGAAGAACTCTTTTACCTATATTTATCAAGACAAGTTCATCAGCCGTGAAGGAGCTACTTATTATGCTGACAACGCCAACCGCCCCGATGAGTTCAAAAGCAACGTCAACGTCAACGCAGCTCCTTGCCTCCGTCTTTCAGAGGTTTTGCTGAACTGGATTGAAGCGAAAGCAGTCATGGCCGAATTCTTAGGTGGCGCAGCTGTTACCCAAGCCGATATAGACAAGTCTATCAATGCTATCCGCAACCGTCCGTTGGACGAGACTGCCATTGCCAACGGTGTACAGAAAACCGCCCCGTTACAGATTGCTTCCATCGCCAATGACCCGGCACGCGATGCTGATGTCAGCGCCCTGATGTGGGAAATCCGTCGTGAACGTCGCATGGAATTTATCTTCGAGACACAACGTTTGAATGATATACGCCGCTGGTTCAAGTTGGACTACATGGACAATGAAAAGTATCCTGAAACCATGTTGGGTGCATGGGTTGATCTGCCAAATGAGTTCCCCGAACAGCTGGACGAAGCAAACAAAGATGCCGGCAAGTCTGTCATGAAAGAAGACGGAACGGTAGTTGTGTGGAATGGCAGTAACCAAGCAGACATGGTGGGCTATGCAATTCCTATCAACGCTGCTGCAAGAAATGATTTTTCGGCCAAGAACTATCTTTCTCCAGTCGGTTCCAGTATCATTGCAAGCTACAAGAACAAGGGTTTCACACTGACTCAGACTGGTGGCTGGCAATAAGTGAAAATTGTGTAAGAGTTGTATAGCGCAGCAGTACAGCTCTTATTCAAAACCTCCGTGAAAATTTTCCACCACATCTCTCTACTCTTGTAGAAATACGAAATACAACATTAAATACCCATTCATTTTTTTGCTTTTAGAAAAATGAATGGGTACATTTGTTCTACCACCATCCCTCAATCAATATTAATCATGAAAAAGAAGAACATATTTTTCGTACTACTAATCTGCCTCATCAGTAGTAGTTGCAACAAAGAAGAACAAACAGACGAGTTACAAGATAAGGATTTCTATTCTGATGTCACAACACGTGCTTCCTACATAAGCGGTACTATTACGGGCGAAATGAACCCCTATGTTGGTGATGGTTACTATACTTATGATTTAAGTATTCCTATACAAAAACAAGCTGTAGGTATAAGAATTTCAGCAGTCGGTGGAGAAGCACGATTCAAAACAAACTACCAAGAACGATTCGAGAGCACATGGGTAACCCAAATTCCTGCAGGAAAAAAACATTTTCCAATAAATGTATTATGGACTAAAGCAGGTAGTAATTCTACCTTGATGGTACGTCCTGAAAAAAGTACAATCGAACTTACCGCAGATTTAAGAAACATCAATGTCAAAATGAAACCTATGCCAATCAATGCCCCTTCAACATTTGAATTGGGAGATACGATAACACTTTGGTGCAATTATCCCATAAACAAAGATACGGACATAAAGTGGACTTACGATAAAAATCTATTCGCTGAAATCTCTCAAAGTGCATCTGCTACAACAGTAGTAAAAGTTTCAGTATAAAAGACCAACCCTCCGGTTCAAGTGTACAATGGCGTACTACTGGAGGAACAAGCCCACAAAACTACATAGGAGATATTTATACTTGTAAAAACATTTGTTCTACCATTACAATGCCCAGATTATACGCAACTATAGTCTTACCCTCTGGATTCACAATAGAAAAAGAAAGCTATCTCAGACTTTTCAATCCAAATGCTTCTTTTGAAAAAGGGAATTTAGTTCCAGACCAAATCGATGCTGTCAATGCAAATATCACTGTAAGTTTAATGGGATATCCAAATTGGGCCACTAATTTTACTTGGTCATCGACAAACGTCTCTGAAATTTGCATACAAGGGCAATCATGGACATGTATTTCTTACAACTCTTTTGAAGTATGGGATAATGAAGTAGAGATTAAAGCTGCATATCAATCACCTTGTGGGGACTGGTATGAAGTCAGTGAAATGTTCCCAATCGTTCATTAATGATAATACTATAACATATCGCCCTCACAAGCGAAAAAGCCCCCATCCATTTGCTCGTTACACAAAAGAAGCTTATATTTGCTTACCTAAAAAACAAACAGCTATCATGGTACAGCAAGACATACGATGGATACAGCGTTTTTCCAACTACCGCAAGGCTTTAGCCAAATTAAGCCAAGCCATGGCAATCATGTCCGAACAATTAGCGTTCAACGATGGAGTGGACGAATTATTGCAGGAAGGCATGATACAGCGTTTTGAATATACCCACGAACTGGCCTGGAAAGTGATGAAGGACTATGCAGAATATCAGGGGTATACCGACATCCGCGGCTCCCGTGATGCCATACGCAAAGCCCTTGAAATGGGATTGATTGATGACAAGCAATGGATGGAGACTATAGAAGCCCGAAATCTGACATCGCACAATTATGACAACGATGTAGTCTCTGAAATCTATGAAAACATCACAAACTTCTATTTCCCCCTATTCTGCAGATTTGAAGAGAAAATGCAATCCTTGAATACACCATCCTTATTCGATTGAGCTATGTACGGATTGACCGACAATGAACTGGAAAAGCTATGCAATCTCTTCCGGAAACATGAAGAAATAGAGCAGGCTGTTTTGTACGGCTCACGAGCCAAAGGAAATTTCAAGCCTTTTTCCGACATAGACATCACGCTGATGGGAGACAGACTTACGTATAATACTTTAAGCAGCCTTTCCGATGAAATAGACGACCTGCTTTTGCCTTACAGCGTAGACCTTTCCATCTATGGCAAATTAAAGAATGCCGACCTTTTGGAACATATACACCGTATGGGAATACCCATATTCAGCCGCCCATCAAACTAAACTAAATTTCACACATCCACCCTCACCACCCTCACCTTTCGCACGCATCGCCCTATTCATCGGCATTCAAGAGGTGGGTGAGAGCAAATTTAAAAAGTGAGGGCAAAATTTGCCCTCACCACAAGATTTCTTCGTTCAAAATCCTAAGTCACTCATTCCTACCGTAATATCCTGAAACGGGTACATAAATCGGTTGTAGCATTGTTCCCTCATTCTTCAACTTTCCTTCGGTGCGCAGCCGACGGATATGCCGCATGGCAGTAGTACGCATCATGCCGCAAACGCTCTGAAAGTCATTCCGTGTCATAAAAGGGCGAGTGGCGAAATAGTTGGTCAGGCGACGGTCTATCTCCTCATCCGTCAGTTTAGCCGAATGCTCGTTTGCCTTCAAAGCCTTTGCCTTGATGGTACCAATTTCATTTTTCAGTTTCTGGTCGGCACGAAATTTCACACCCGCCATCTTCACCTTCGTCAACTTACGCTTGGTAGCAGCCACTACCGGTTCAATCGTGGTGAGCGACACGCGAAAGTAGCCGATGCCGTCGAGATGCACCTGCCTTCCTTCGGCAAGTTCCCTGCCCATGACGTGCGACACAGCATCGAGCACAGCCGTCACATCGGTTTCTGTCAATGAGCAACGTGCCTGGATGTCCCGCCGCAATTCATCGGTAGACCTGCTCCCATTCAGGCGGAGACGGGGATGAAGGATTTTATCTTCCGGAGATTTGTCGTACGAGTCCGGATTCTCGTACCAATCAAACAAAATAGCCATAGTTCAAACTGCGTTAAAGGGTTACATTATACGATAAAGCACTTCACGGAACACGTGCGAAGTACGTACGCAGTCTGTTGAAGTACAAAGGTTATATCACAGCCCAGCCCGTGAGCAGAACCATTCACTGTAGTGAGCTGCTCCGTTCACTAATATGAACAAGAAAGACCACTTTAGTGGACTGTTCATAAACTCTGGTGTAAAAGTAGACAAAACTATGGGGATAAGCAAAGAAACGAACACCTTTTATAAAAGAAACGTATAGACATTCCACCCCAAAAAAGAAGCCAATCGGAAAATAATCCTTGAAAAGCTTGTATTCACCCCTTTCCCGGCGTATCTTTACAAGAATATTACATACGCGATAAAGAATGAAAATCACACTGATCAGAGAGGAACGCGAAAGCGGAAAAGAGGCCGTCAGCACACAAGAAACGGACATGTTGATGGAAAAGCTGAAAACCGAGAACAAGACCGGATACATTACGGAGCTGCGTAGCATCATCCCGCATTTGAAAGGGACCGACGCCCGGTATGAACACATAGACAAGCTGCCACGCATCTATCCTGCCGTGGAAATGACCCGCACCAAAGCAGGAGAACACCGAATAAAGACCTACAACGGGCTGGTACTACTGGAAGTAAACAACCTTGCCGGGGCTGCCGAGGCCGAACTGGTGAAACAACAAGCCGCCCTACTGCCGCAAACCTTTGCCGCCTTCTGTGGCTCCAGCGGACGAAGCGCCAAAATATGGGTACGCTTCACCCTGCCCGACGGAGGGCTTCCAAAGAATGAAGACGATATCGCCTTATTCCACGCCCACGCCTACCGCCTGGCAGTGAAGTGCTACCAACCCCTTCTCCCTTTCCCCATCACCCTCCAGGCTCCTTCACTCCTACAAAGCTGCCGGATGACCGTGGACGAACAGCCCTATTATAGCCCCACTGCCGTGGCCTTCTGCCTGGAACAGCCCTGCGCCCTGCCCTCGGAAGACAACTACCGCCAACGGAAACAGCAGGAAAGCAATCCGTTGCTGAGAATGACTCCCGGCTACGAAGTGGCGGACACATGCAACCTGCTCTTCGAGGCCGCCCTCGACCGCGCCTTCCGCGATTTGGACAACTGGCGACGGGGCGACGACCTGCGCCCGTTGCTGTCCCGCCTTGCCGAACATTGCTTCAAAGCCGGCATTCCTGAAGAAGAAGCGGTGCGCCAGACACTGATGCACTACTACCGGGAGGCAGACGAACCTCTTGTACGCCTGACGCTGCACAACCTCTACGGAGAGCTGAAAGGCTTCGGCACCTGCAGCAGCCTGAACAAAGACCAGGAAACGGCTTTCCGGCTGGAAGAGTTCATGAACCGCCGCTACGAGTTCCGCTACAACACCGTGCTGGGCGACCTGGAATACCGGCAGCGCGACTCCATTCATTTCTACTTCAAGCCTGCCGACCAGCGCGTACGCAGCAGCATCGCCATGAATGCGCTGAAAGAGGGGATACGCGTGTGGGACCGCGACATCACCCGCTTCCTCGCTTCGGACTACGTGCCGCTGTACAATCCCATCGAAGAATATCTTTACAACACCGGACGCTGGGACGGCAAAGACCGCATCCGCGCACTCGCCGACCTCGTGCCCTGCCACAACCCGCACTGGCGGGAACTGTTCTACCGGTGGTTTCTCAGCATGGTGGCACACTGGAGGGGCATCGACAAGCAGCACGGCAACAACACCTCGCCCCTGCTCGTAGGTCTACAAGGTTACCGCAAAAGCACCTTATTTGACTTTTCAAAGTTATACCTTGCTTAAAATAAAGAAATACAGTATATTACGAAATATATCGTATGCTTTCATTTTGATTCTTCTGTAATCCAGAATACTGTTGTATATGTGAAACTTAAAATTTTATAGCTATGAAAAAATTAATAAAGAAACCTATTGTTAACAGAGAAATAATGCGAAACTATTTCTCTACTATCGGGCTTATCCCTACGGTGAAGTCTAAAAGATGATGTTAATAATTTAAGTGTTCAGAACTGAAAAAAGCGATATTTGGTATTGTGCCAAGTATCGCTTTTTTGTTGCCTTAATTATCTGTTTTTGGGATAGAATCTCATAATTCATATTTTACGCTAGTTTTTATAATGATTTTTGCTATATTTGAAGATGGTAATGTGTTATTTAAAGCTTTATGTTTATGAGAATCCGAATATTGCATTTTATATTATTTAGCTGTCTTGTTATTGGTTGCACTAGTAAATCTTCCAAAAAGGGAATGGTAAACTTTGACAGTATTCAAATAGTAAAGCCGATTGCAGAAACTATTGATGTACCGAATGCAGAAACTATTCATGTGAATTATGAAACACCAGTGTCTATTAAATATGTGCCAGTGGTAGAAGAGGAAAAAACAGATATTTATCAAATAGCAACAGATATACCGCCAGAGTTTCCCAAAGGGAATAAAGCAGTGTTAGATTTTATCTATGATAATCTGCAATATCCAAGTGAAGCATTGGAAAAGAAAATACAAGGAAAAGTTGTAATACAAGTTGTTATAGATGAAAGCGGTTCAATAACACAACCTAAAATACTAAAAAGTATATCACCCTCTTTAGATAAAGAAGCATTACGGATTGTCTCAATTATGCCTAAATGGAAAGCTGGAAAACTAAATGGAGTACCCGTTAAAGTTAAGATGGCATTTCCAGTAATATTTAAACTACCTAATGACGATAATGTTTTAAAAACAGATAGTGTTATTAAATCAATAGAAGAATGAATATGCAGTATAGCTTATTATAAAATTTTGAATATATGAAATTTAATATTATACATATTATCATTTGCATTTTTGTATTTGTAGGATGCACACAGCAAACAGTAAATAATTCAGTTGAATGTTTTACTATCAAAGAATCCGGTTCAAGTCTTGTATATTGTAGTGACACATTAAAATCAAAAATCCAGATGGAAATAATAAAAGGACATTATACTGTAGAAACTAAAGAAGTTTTTGCTATTGTATCAAATCCGAAACATCTTTCTTTGGGCTATGATTCAGCTTGGAACTTGGAAAAATGGGAAAATAGCCAATGGATAATACTTGACAAGAAAAAACATACTAATTATTTTGCAGAATTGCCTTTTCTTGCTGCTTACTACTATTGTTTTAGTTTTCCTATTGAATATTATCCTATAACAAAAGGTAAGTATCGTATAACTAAATCCTTATGGGATAAGGATAGAGAAATTAAGTTAAATGCCATGTTTGAAATCAACTGAATAGAATAGATATAATAAAAGCCAACTTATCCGTTGTTTGAAGTGCATACTTCAAATGGGTAGGTTGGCTTTTTGCATTAGTTATAGTTTCACTAGACTATTCCCATTTGAAAGTATAAATTGTGGTTTCCGTCCTTGTATCATCAATGTCTAAGCGTTTGTAGGTAGATACCTCAGTACAGCTTTCCACATATCCCTCTTTATCAAATGTATAGGTATATTGTTCTGTTTCTTCGTTGTATTCATCTTTACTATATACTTTGTCTGGAAGCTGGTTGCATCTCATTCCTGCCAATTCGGGATGTGCTTCTAATAACGGACGCAAATCATCCACACTCCATACCATTATCGGGAGATAGCCTTTACAAGTTTTTCCGCTATAAGACAATTCGTGAATATCTTCATCGCTAAAGCTCCATGCCATTTTAGTTAATTTTTCACCTTGCCATGTGTAAGACAGATAGTCCTCTTCGTCATATTGCAATTTTACTAGCTGATTGTTTGCATTATAAGTAAAGTCTGTATTATCTAAATCTCCTCCGTCACTATCAGAAGTATGTGTTATCAATCCATTTTCTAATGTATATGTGATTGCCTCTCCATTTCTGCTTTCAATGATTTTGTTTGCTCCCCAAGTGACTGTATAAGTACTGGTGTGTGTACTACCATCGTATCGTTCTGTGTTTGTAGCTGATACTAGCTTACCATTGCTATCGTAGGAATATTCAGTAATAGATACCTCATCTTCGTATGTCATTCTTAATTCAACAAGTTGTTTTTGATTGGTAATCACACCATCATCATTTTTACTAGGTTCATCATCATCACTGCAAGAAGTGAAATTCATGCTCATTACTACGGCTAATAAAGCCATTCCAATTAATCTAAAAGTTTTCATTTCTGTTTGATATTTAAGTTATTAATTATGTTGATTAAATCACTGGATATTATTTATAGCGTCTAAGTATTCTGCTTCTTAATCTAATATCAATTATCATAGCAATGATACTAAAAAGTAATATTGAAGAACAGAATGTAAAAAGCATATCTATAAAACTTCTAAGGCTATGTGTTGGAGGATAATAAATAATAAACAGAACTGTATATATCACGAATATACTCCCTGCAATTATGCCGAATTTTAAGTAATAGTTACAACTCTTCAAAATTTCCTCTTCTCGTTCTTCCTCTTTTCTTCGTCTTTTCTGGTCTATCTGAAATTCTCTTCTTTCTTTTTGTTTGGTTTCTTGTTGTTTCAACAAGATTCTTTTTTCTTGCTGCCTTTCTTCTATACTTCTACGCTCTTTGTTCTCAAAATAGGCGGTAAGCTCTTTTAGTGATTTTGGATGAAAGAAGTTGCTTTGATTTTCTTCTATCATAAAGACAAACCTCTCTGTTCCATCTTGTTGCAAGGCAAATATAACATCATCCTTGAATGATGGATGAAGCATATAAGATTGTTCTTTGAAAGAAATTACTAAGGAATTGTTCGCAGAAATATATTGCCACGTAGCATTTATAACACTACCATTTACAGAGGTAATTAGAGAGCCGTTTTCTTGAAAGATATATAACTCCTTATCTCCAGAATCATTAAATATCAACCAAGACTTATTACATAGAATAGTCTTAACATCCAGATTTTTACTGAATCTGTTGTATCTGTTAGGAATATCCAATAAGTAGGCTTTCATCTTGTTTAAATCCATGCTTCCCAGTTTCCAGATAGAAGCGGATAAAAATAAGGCGTGGAAACTTTAACTTATTATTCCACTTAGGCTCTGGACTGCCCTGACTGTATAATAAGCAAAGTCCACGCCTAATGATATGATATTCCTATAGCTAGGATATAAAATACCATAGACGCAGACGCTTCTTGCTCATTATCCACAGTCAAGAATTGTCCAGATTCAAGTGAAGGATAACTTTGCTAAACGCCCTTTTAATAAAATATGTCCTTCCAGTGTCTTAACACATTAAGACCTCTGAAATTGCTGCAAAGTTAATGAAAGGTTTTGAATAGCTAAAGATAAAACACTGATAAATGCAGTTCCAAGTGTTCCAAAACATATCTGTAGTAAGTAATTAGCTAGTATCAGCTTCTTTTAGTTGTAGCTTCATTGCGGTGTAAAAATTAGAGGTGGGCATATAAGACGGAACTCATACTTACTGTTAGCTAGAAAGATTATAGCTAATATTGCAGATTGGCACGACCATTCAAACCTTATTAGTAGTTCCCAAAAATCACACATACCATAAACTACAAGCCGTACCATGCCTTTTTAAAAAGACAGTTTTCACTTCATTTCGGAACTGGATTGCATAGGACTATCAGAATGTGACAAAACTTTCTATTTCTGTAAATGGTTCAGAAATTTCAAACTTTGTCACATTCCAATAGATTAGAAACTTAGACAGTCATAAGTATTTAGTAGTTCTTCCTGCCTTAAACCTAAATATCTTTTAGTAATGGTTACACTGGAATGATTAAACAGTTCCATAAGTTTAACTAAGGCTAGTTCTGAATTATCACTATTCATATTATAAACTTGTCTGCCAAAAGTCTTTCTAAGTGAATGACAGCTAAAGTTCTTAATCTTTAATTTGTACTTCTTTTTCACCTCTTTTAGTATCACATTGATTCTTTGGATAGTGAAAACAGTTCCTTTTTGGCTCACTAAAATAGGTGAGTTAATCCCTATTGGCTTTATCTGTTCATAACATTCTTTAATGTGCTGCCCAAGTTGGGCATTTATCCTAATAGTTCTCACCTTATTTGTCTTTTTCTCTATTACTGTAAATTCACTGGTATTTAATATCTGTTTCCATCTCAAAGCTAGAATATCAGATATTCTTAAACCTGTGAAACACCCTAAAGCTATAAGAAGTGAAATTTTGTAATTCCCATCTTTAGCCAATTTTCTTATTAAATTCATTGCATCAGACCAAACTAAATAATCTGCTGTAGTGCTTGAATATTTTAAACTCATAATGTTCTGTTTTATATGTAAATAAATAAAAGTGAATGTTTCACCATTACCAATATACTAGCCAATTAGCTAACATGTTGATTTATAGCAAAACATTCACTTTGTATATTAGTGAGTATTTATGATTGTATATAAATAAAGATGGATAAAATCAATATTAGCAAAAAGGGATTTATAATACCAATTATTATTAGTAACAGTACTACTAGTATGCCCCATAGTACTAGTTTTTCATTATCATTCATTTTGTAGTATTTTTAAGTTATTAAAAAAGAAAGGACACCTAATAAATAGATGCCCTATTAGTTAGTTTAGCCCAAGAACCAAGAATATTTATTATCCAGTCCTTGTAATACATTGTTTAATCCAACACTTACCTCTGTAGCATTTACCCCACGTTGTAAATAGCTGTCTATGTAGCTATTTTTGTTTGATTGTGTGAGTAAATTATGAAAATCAAAAAGAGATATAGCATTATCTTTCACTCCAAACACTTCATTTGTGTAATAATCACGACACACACTATTTATTTGGCTGTCAGTGATTAAAAGTCTTGGTATTGCCTTCTGTCTTGCTGGTGAAAGTGCTTGATACATTCTCATTCTGCCTACCACTTGTGCAAACTGTGTTTCAGATAGATAAGTATCTGATAGTGTTTGCATCAAATGTATTTCTTTGGCTGCATTGAAGTTGTTAAACAATTCCAGTACATTTCTGTAAAGCTCATTGATATTGGTTACTTCTATGTTGAACCTCACACCCTCACCAGTAAGAATCTGATTAGAACAAATTTTCATTCTCCAACCAATAAAGATAGAGAACTTTTCTAAGCCTTTGGAAGAACGATACAGATTCAAGTCACTGTAATTTCTTACCCCACCTATGCACAATTCAAGTTTTTGCCCTCTTATTGTTTCAAAAATAGTTGGAACAGTAAAAGCAAATGCAAGCCTTTGATAGAATTGTGTCTTTTCACATTCTAACAGTTCACTTGCTTTCTTGCCTAGTGCGGACGGTATTCTACCACGTACTATATGTGAAACTCTTATTTCTGGAAAGCTCACCTTTTCACCTGCATAGAATGTACTTGCAGCTTCATGCACACAAGAAATAAAGTCTTGGTGTGCAATGGTTAATTCTTGGTTTGCCCAAGTAGGCACAACACATTTGTTTGTAAGTTCTTCCAGTGTGATAGAATCTGTATTTGCTTCCAAGAAAGTAATGTTTGGCTTTGCAGTTTCTTCAATAATGGTTGCTTCTTCTGCAAACTCACCTAAATTTAAAGTTCTTTTCTCTGTTGGCATGATAACTAAATTTCTCATATTGATAAAAGTTTAAATGATTAATAATTCTTTTTATATCAATGTACAGAGGGGGGACTAATCGGGTTGTAGACCGTCGCTACAGCCACTCTTATATATTTTAGGTCACTGGCTGAATGGGGAGGGGGACTTCTGTATTAAGTACCTTATATATCTGTTCTCTTGATTTTTAGCTAAACTGCATATAGGTGATTCTTTAATCAGGTAGTCTTTTTAATATCATTGGCTGTATGTGGAATATTATAAAGTATAGGCTATATAACTCTAATAAAAAACGAAAGTTGGATTCCGCCATATTGCAGGTTTCCTCCAACTTTCTTTCTCTGCCGTTACTTGCGCCATATCAAAGCGTTGTCTTTCACGTTCACATTGGCAAACGATTTCAGTTCCGCAATGAGTTGCTGGACTTCTTCTTGGGTAGGCTCTGGCAGCTTGACCCTCCCTTTGCTCTCCTTTCCGATATTCACCAACTTGGGGCTGCATCTTCTGATAAAAGACACCATTTCTTCATGGTCAAACTGCATCAAAGGTTCTGCCGTTATCATTGTGGGGCGTCCAAGCCTTGCTATCTCTTCCATAGCTTCCACCCGTTCCTCAATTCTTGGAGCTTTGTTCATTATCTCCGGATAGAAACGGTTGGTTTCAATGGTCGTGCAGAATATTACACGTTCCATAATCGGATGGTCGATGAACTCCAAAAACCTCTTGGGGTTCTTGGACTGTAATAGATAAGCGTTGGGGGCTTCCGCATTATGATTCTGATAACAATAATCCAAAATTCGTACTATCCATTCAGACGGAACATCTTCCGCAAACGCATCTGTAGAACTACCAATGAAAATACGGTTTCCATTTCCCAAGTCTGTTTTAAACTCATTCTCTGCCAATAAGAGGTGCTGATACTGTGGTATTGTTTTCATGTAACAATAGCTGCAATCGTGCAGGCATTTGCCTTTGATGGGATTCCAAGTATAATCAATAAACTTATACATATCCCCATTTTTGATATTTAAGCTCATAATTATATAGATTTAAATGTTTATATGTGTTATCTACTTAATTATTTATGTAGTTCATATCCTTTATATTTCTTCCCATTAATACGTTTTGATACAAGGATAGAATTAACATAATATCTCGTTATATCTGTAGCTTTTGCCGTTTTCTTCAACCCCAGCTTATTATAAATATCCTGTAAGATAAATTTTAGTTTTGAACATTCTATAAACGTATTGATATTAAGTTTATCCAGTTCATGTATTACTTTACTGTCATTGTTCTTGTTCTTTATCTCATTCTTCAAATTGCTTTCTTTATAACTTAATGACTTGATTCGTTTGCTTCCAAGCATATCATAATAATGCTTTATGTTAATATCTTTTTGTTCTATATAGAAAATAGCAAAACTATATTTATTCTATTTTGCTTCACAATATGATTTCATCAAGTCCTCAAAACTTTCATTACCTGTTATTATATCCAACTGTTTGGTTACTGCACTAAATTTCTGATTCCCTAAAGTCTGCAAATTTCTTGTTTCATTAATTGATTTCTTTACAGCAATACCGTCTTGATAATTATTCCTTTGCGTATCATAAACAAATATATCATTGAGGTATGCCATTTTATTAAATGCGAACTTTGTTCCAGTATAATAGGTATAGCTGTCTTCAAATTTCATTATGGATATATTTCGTCTGTTATCTCTGATAAGTTTTTCCTTTAACTCTTTAGGAGCATTGTTATAACTCTCTATCTCCTATAATGTAACAGTAGTTTTAGTATCTATCATATTATTAAATTCAATATCATCAAGTTCTTCCCTGTTTGTATTATAAATAAAGTATATATAATATCTAAACGGGTTGTCCGCATTTCTTAGTCTTCCTGCTATTTGAACCAGTTCTGTACTTATATCCACAGTGGTATTTATCTTGTTACAGTCACTTATGACGAATGTAAGTGCATTACCAGAATACATATCCACTCCAAAATAGGCAGTGGAAGTGCATAACGTGATAAGTTTGGGCTTTTCATCTTTTAGCGGTATTCTGCCTATATCAAAACCATTTCCCAAGCTCTTTTTAATTTTAGTCCTGTTGTCTTCATTTTCAGCACATATAATATTGACATCATTACTTTGTAGTTTTGTTGTCTTGACTAATGAAATGATGTTGTTTACTGAATTAAGGTATATGACGGCTTCCCTGCTTGTTTCACCTGTTTCCAATGCCGGAAAATTACCTTTCTGATACATTTCTATTATTTCAATTCCCTTGTTTATAGGCTTATTCACCTTTCTTCTGAACACATTGACCTTATATGTATCAGTGAACTTGCATTCATAATAAGGCATATCTTTTAGTATATCCATCTGACTTATATATTTATTCAGTAATGGTGTGGCAGACATAAAAGTAATATTCTTAATCCCTGTAAGCCCATGCAGAAAATTCATCTCCGTAACAGACTTCAAACTGCTGTCTGTTAATACGCATTGAAATTCATCCACTACTATATGCCAGTTATCTATATCTGTTATAATATCCAATACCTTATACAAGCTATCATAGGTAACTAATATTTTGGGTATATCAATATTATTAATGTAGTTGACTATTTCGGACTTATTAATTCCGCCAATAACCAACATAGTGTTAGGATATTGCCCATGTTTGTTTTTAAGTAATGTTATTCTGGGACTGCATATAATCGTCTTTCTGTTATCCTCCAAGGCTATAGTAGTACCACCACATCCTGTAAGTACCTTGTTAAATATGCCATTGGGCAAACTAAACTTGTCTTTAATCAGTATTCCGTTTAATTTATATTCTGTCACTTCATTGAGGTAGGTAATCCCCTCTCCAAATTCTATTATATTCTTCATTGATATTCATTTTTAGCTTTCTATAGAAATATCACCTTTATGATACATTTATAGAAAAATGTTCCACTTTTGTTATCTTGGACTATGATTTATCATCTTTATTACTTCATACCATCTATTTCTTTATATGCTAGCTTTTTATATACCTGTCATATAATTTATTCTAAGGAAAGCTCGGTGAAAAAAAGTTCCACCTAAAAATAAAAAATATGCTATCATTTATAGATAGCACTCATTTAATATTGCCAATCTTGAAATATAGTGTAATACGCTACTTGTTCATCTGCTTCTTTTTCTTTAGAAAGCCTTTCATTTTAGCCCATATACCGATAGTCACCTTGTTGCCGGTAATGCCCTCACTAAAAGCCATCTGTTTTAACTCTTCAAAGGTGTAATACTTCATAATTGAATTGTTTTAAGTTAGTTTCATTATATACTGTAAAATCTATGGTGTTTGAGTTACTTTATGTAATTCTGGTTATACCCCTGCTCGTGGTAATTCCAATCTTTTTATCTCTGTACGATTATACTCACCTCTGGGCGGTGTACCTAATCAAAGGGGCACTTTCTATAGCCAGCTTACCTATATCGCCATATTGCCGTTATTTTCTTCTGTCAGTAAGCTAACAGATAAGGATGGTGACTTTAAGAACTTCTTTTGACAATAGTTTATATTTATGGCTATTGACGAATAGGCAATATTCGGAACAGATAGTTAAATGGTTGTATATTAGCGACTAGTAGATATACCGAAGTAGGTACTATATAACTTACCTAGTAGATAAAAAAGGCAGTCAATTATCCTGCTGCCCTTGTGAACCAGTGGAATACTGATTCAAACAATATAATGCAAAAAGCCTGTCGGAAATTTTCCAACAGGCTTTTATGAATATACGGTTTACCGTTTTATGAGTGATAGAGTAAATTGAAATCTATCCTATCCCCTGTGAGAGAACAATATATTTGTGGGTTAAGTGCCCTCCCACCAGTTAGATGTTCTAGTTCATCCACGAACTGCCCACTTTCACATATCTTGTCACATATCTGCTGTACCAGACCTATAGTCAAAGGGAATAGCTTACAGCTAGTCAGATAGACATTATTTATTACCCCTTTGTCAGTTCGCAATCTCTTGGCTTCTTCTTTCAAATTCCGTACCAACAAACTTTTAATACTTTCAAATAAGCCTTCAATACCTATTAAAGTTTCCATATCCTTTTTGTTGGGCTACCCAGTGAAGAACTCTCTTCAACTTTCGTCCCTATCTCCTGTAAGACGGTGCAAAGGTAAACAATATTTTGAATCGGACAATATTTAATATTCTGATTATCAAATAATTACAAGTGTGTTAAAAGAGAACGATTTTCAACACACCAATCTTAAACACTTAAAAATGGGTCTGTTCCGTATTAGCCATAAATGACACCAATGGTAGTATATTTATAATTTTCATATCTTCTAATAAGGTTTTTCAAGAAGTTCCTCTTTTCATTAGTGGCAAGGTCGCATTCTTGATAGAATCTTTCATCATCTGATAGTCCCAATATCTTTATCATTCTGGAAATAAGCAACATTTTGTCTATAGACTTGGGGTAAGGTGGCATTGCTGTGTAAGGAGTTAAAAAAAACTTCATCATTTTAGTGAACAAAGCATACATGGGAGTTTTGTCTATGGTAACTTTTTCATTTAGCATTTTCTTTAAGTCAAGTTGCCCTCTGTTGAGTCCGTTGTTCTCCATAAGTTTTTTATATACGACTAAGGCTACTCCGATTTCCTTAATTGTAGGTTTGTCTGCTATGACATATTTTTGTTTCCCCTCTAGTTTGAAGATTAATTCGGCATTTTTTTCATTGGGCATTTCATTTATTCTACCTACCAATTCTTGAATCCGTTCATTAGATGTTTCAGCAGGCATGGCATCAACGCATTTATCCAGTACCACATCTTTTATAAAAAGTGCTAGATACCAGAATTTGCTAATATCTATATGATATGAGTTTAATACGTCCAAGATTTCTTCTGATTTCAGATATTCATTCTTGAAACGGACATCTAAAGGTCTATATCTATTTTTTGATTGTGAGTATTGTTCAAAGGTTGTATTACACATACCCATCTCTTTGGCTCTCTTATATTTTTCTTCAATAGTCAGATTTCTTTCAAAATATCTATTGGAGAATATAGCAGGTGCGGAAGATTCTACGGGTATCATTCCCTTATCTGTTTCTTCATAACTAGGCAGGAAGTGGTTGGCTACTTCCCACACATACTCTAATAGTGGCTCATTTAGGCATTTGCAGCTTTCAGTCCAATTTACTTTCAAATCTGGAAGTTCCTCTATCTGATATAGTTTTTCTTCTGGCATGGTACATTCATTATTAGTTATATTGCAAAATAACAGAAAAGTCTGCAAATTATGGACTTTCTTTATATTTTCCATTCTTCCAGATTGAAACTTTCCTGCAACTGTTTAAATGTGTATTCTTTCTCTTTTATACGTTCCAAGACAAAAGAAGTCATTCTAGGTTGCTCTGGTAAAGTTGGAACTATTACAGTACGTTTTACCTTGTTGAATCTGAAAGTAATAGGAAGTGCCCATAAAAAAGGCTTGTTTCTGTTATGATACACAATGATAGTTTCCAAGTCATTCTTATAAGTAATGACTATGAATCCGCTATTTAAAGAAACGGAATAATAGACTACTTTACTAAGTAACTCTCTGAACATTTCTCCCTTGCCCTCCAGAGAAAGGCTGTCAAGTTCTTTTCTGGACTGGCTCTTTATTTCATCCGCTATTCTTCTGTTATTGGATGCAATTTCTTCATCAATGGCTTTCTTTTCCGCTTCTATACTCTTTATCTGGCTGTCTATTGAATCCGCCTTGCCATTCAATGCCTTGACTATTGCGATATTGGTGGAAGCCATAACATTGTCTATGACTGTTTTCAAATCAGACTGTAGTTTGGCTATTTCAGAATCCTTTTTTTTTATGCTTTGTGTCAGTTTTATATTTTCAGCTTCTATTTCTGCTATTTTCTCATTGCTCTTGGCTTGGTAAGTTTCATCCAGAGTTCTAAGTCTGGCATCTTTCCACACCGCATATATTAAAGTTTCAGCCTTTATGCCAACATTGGTACATGAGCTTTTTATTCCCATCTTTATTCTGTCAAGACATCTATAGGTGATGCAGGATGAGGTTCTGCCATACATTGAGGTTTGTCCACAAGGACACTTGATAATACCTTTCAACGGGTTATAATGTTTTTGTGCCTCACCGCTATAATTCTTGTTCTCCTGCACTTTCTTATGTGCCAGATTCCAGATTTCATCTGATACGAATTTTACGGGAAGTTTCAGTTTCATGCCTTTCCAATATCTGACACCGTTATAAATGGAATCATTTATAATTGTTCTGATAGACTGTTCATAGAACGGTTTGTTTCTTGCTGTCCTATATCCAAGCATATTCAGTTTTTCTGCCGTTTTTCCTAGAGAAAGACCGTTTGCCACATAGTTAAATATATCTCTGACTAACTGCATACGTTCCTCATCTTCCACCAATAGCATTTTTGGGGTTGCTCCCTTTATATAATTCGGATTGGGCACTGCCTTAAAGCCAGTTGGTATATTACTGTCTGTAAGCATTAACGGAAACGCTTGTACTTTACTGTCTTTACCTGTAGTCATACGGCTTACTATTTTCTTTCTTTCATCCGCTGCTCCATAGGCTTTGATTGCCAGCATTAAAAAATCAGAAAGAATGATAGTTTTTCCTGCTTCATATACTTTGTCTGGTTCGTCCAGTATTACTAAATCCACGTTTCTAATGATTGTGTGAATCTGTGTCAAAGTTTCAAATATATCATCTTGACGTGACAGTCTAGACAACTCACTAACTACTACCATGTCAGCAACGCTATTGGTAATGTTTAGAATACTGTTCAATCCGTTTCTGTTGCTGACTGTTCCAGATATGGCATAGTCTTCTTCTATTCTTAACAGAGAGTACCCCTTATTCTCACAATATTTTCTAATCAACACTCTTTGTCTTTCTAGGTCTTGATTATCAGTAGAAACACGAATGTAACCTATAACTCTTTTCATTGTTTATCTTATCTTTGATGCAAAGATAAAGAGTATTTTCAATAGCAGGGTATAACTTTGAAAACTTAACATTCTGCCGCATCCTGCTGCCACCGGAACTGCGTTTCGGCTACACCGACAGCATCGACTTCAAGAGCAAGCAGGAGGCAGAGCGCAGCCTCGGCCGCTTTTTCCTGATTAACATCGACGAATTCGACCAGATAAGCGCCAACCAGCAAGGTTTCCTAAAGCATCTCCTGCAAAAACCGGTTGCCAACCTGCGAAAGCCCTATGGCACCGCCATCCAGGAAATGCGCCGCTACGCCTCCTTTATCGGGACCAGCAACCTGAAAGACCTGCTGACCGACCCGTCGGGAAGCCGCCGCTTCATCTGCATCGAAGTGACCGGCCCCATCCGGACAAACGTCAGCATCAATTATCGCCAGCTCTACGCCCAAGCCATGCACGACATCCTGCAGGGCGAACGCTACTGGCTGGATGATACCGACGAAGCAATTGTAAAGGAATACAACCGGGAATTCGAGCGGGTGGATCCATTGGAGCAGCTTTTCCTCTGCCATTTCCGTGGCGCGGAGGAGAGCGAAGAAGGCGAATGGCTCACAGCCATGCAGATTTTCAACGACCTGCAACAGAAAACGAGGGATAAGTTGGCCATCAACCGGATAGCGGCTTTCGGGCGCACGCTCCGCAAGCTGGACATCCTCAACAAGAAATCGAACCGGGGAACACTTTATCATCTGGTAAGAATAGAAGAATAAAACGGCACCCCTGCCGGTTACACCAAAGTGAGGGCAAATTTTGCCCTCACTCTTTCTATTTGCCCTCACTCACCGCTCAAACACCGATGAATAAAGGGACAGAAGGGAAAAGTGAGGGCAGTGAGGGCTACATCAAGAAAATCGTATTAGTTTTGTCACTACCCTGACTGTTAAGGCGGCAACACGCTTTCTTCGCAAAAAGACAGTTCCATACAGAGTTTGGCAGGGAGCAGATGCAGTTCAGCCACTATTTAAATAAGGTGAGCCGTCGTTTATTTGCAAATTATGATTGATAATACTAAAAATACTCAAATAAGTGTTTTTGATATTAAAATAAAACGTATCTTTGTTGCAGACAACATCTTCCTTAACAATACTATTATGAAGAAACTGCTGCTTTTAGCCTTTGTGCTATGTAGTTCTTTACTGTGCCGGGCACAAGAAGAACGAGTTATTTTAGGTGATGAACAGACTTCCGAGTATTTTCCAATCCTAAAAGATAAACGGATTGCAATATTCTCCAATCATACAGGAATGATAGGAGACAAGCATCTGCTGGACATCCTGCTGGAAAACAAGTTCAACGTAGTAGCCATTTTCTCCCCTGAACACGGTTTCAGAGGAGATGCCGACGCAGGCGAACACGTGTCCAGCTCGGTAGACAAGAAGACCGGAGTACCTATCCTCTCGCTGTACGACGGAAAATCCGGAAAGCCAAGCGAAGCATCCATGCGCAAGTTCGATATCCTTGTGGTAGACATCCAGGATGTAGGCCTGAGATTCTATACTTATTATGCCTCCATGTGCCGGCTGATGGACGCTTGTGCAGAATACAACCGAAAGGTGTTGATACTGGACCGCCCCAATCCGAACGGACACTACGTGGACGGCCCGATACTGGACATGAAATATAAATCCGGCGTAGGTTGGCTGCCGATTCCCGTGGTGCACGGCATGACGCTGGGCGAACTGGGCCTGATGGTAAACGGCGAACGCTGGTTGCCGGCGTCACGCACTTGCGACCTGACCGTCATTCCCTGCAAGAACTATACGCACCAGACCCTATACAAGCTGCCGATTCCCCCATCCCCCAATCTGCCGAACATGAAGTCCATCTATCTGTACCCCTCGACCTGCTACTTCGAGGCCACTCCGGTCAGCCTGGGAAGAGGAACCGACCTCCCCTTCCAGGTCTACGGGCATCCCAACATGACGGGCTACAGCTACAGCTTCACCCCGCGCAGTGTTCCCGGAGCCAAGAATCCGCCCCAGCTGGGCAAGCTTTGCCATGGCGTGAACCTGAGCAACATGAGCGACGAGGAAATCTGGAAACGTGGTATTGACTTGAGTTACGTGATAGACGCTTACCGCAACCTGAACATGGACGACCACTTCTTCCGTTCCTTCTTCGAGCTGTTGATAGGCACCGACTACGTGCGCAAAATGATTAAGGAAGGAAAGAGCGCCGGCGAAATCAAGGCAAGATGGAAAGACGACGTGGAGAAATTCAAGGTACAGCGCAAGCCCTACCTGCTCTACGAAGAATAAAGGGATGTACGATTTGGCGATTTACGATTTACGATTGAGAAATGAGCGTGAATCGGAGAAGAACGTCAGAGCGTACATTAGGATAATCAAAGTCGTACAATATCATCAAGAGAAGTAATTTCAATCGTAAATCATTAAATCGTAAATACCCTTATGACTCCACTTTCTGTAATCATCACCATAGCCGCCTACTTCGCGATACTGTTCACGGTATCCTATATTGCAGGAAGGAAGGCAGACAATGCCGGCTTCTTTGTGGGTAACCGCAAGTCATCCTGGTATGTCGTGGCCTTCGCCATGGTCGGTTCCGCCATTTCAGGTGTGACCTATGTATCCGTACCCGGCATGGTTGCCGCCAGCAGCTTCGGCTATCTGCAAATGGTGTTGGGCTTCATTGCCGGACAGCTCATCATAGCCTATCTGCTGGTACCGCTGTTCTACAAAATGAACCTGGTATCCATCTATGAATACTTGGAGAACCGTTTCGGCATGTCTTCCTACCGCACGGGTGCCTGGTTCTTCTTCATCTCCAAAATGCTCGGTGCCGCTGTCCGTCTGTTCCTCGTATGCCTGACGTTGCAACTGCTGGTATTCGAACCTTTCGGACTGCCTTTCCTGCTGAACGTGGCCATCACGGTGGCACTGGTCTGGTTGTACACTTTCCAAGGTGGCGTGAAGTCCCTTATCTGGACAGACTCTCTGAAGACATTCTGCTTGGTAGTGTCGGTCGTACTCTGCATCTGGTATATCGCTTCCGACCTCAATCTGTCATTTACCGGTATGGTAAGCACCATTGCCGACAGTGACATGTCCCGCATCTTCTTCTTCGACGATGTGAACAGCAAGCAGTACTTCTTCAAGCAGTTCCTCGCCGGTGCCTTCACCATGATTGCCATGACCGGGCTGGATCAAGACATGATGCAGCGCAACCTGAGCTGCAAGAACTTCAAGGACTCACAGAAGAACATGATTACCAGTGTCATTTCGCAGTTCTTCGTCATCCTGCTCTTCCTGATGCTGGGCGTGCTACTCTACATCTTTGCCGCCAACCAGCAGATTGCGGTGGAGAAGAGTGACGAACTGTTCCCGCTGATTGCCACCGGCAACTATTTCCCCGCCATCGTGGGCATACTGTTCATCATCGGCCTGATTTCTTCTGCCTATTCAGCCGCAGGCTCGGCACTCACCGCGCTGACCACTTCCTTCACCGTAGACATTCTGGGAACGAAAGGCAAGTCGGAAGAGACGGTTGTGAAGATGCGCAAGAAAGTGCACATCGGCATGGCGGTTGTCATGGGAATCACCATTTTCGTATTCAATCTTCTGAACAACACCAGTGTCATCGACGCTGTATATATTCTGGCAAGCTATACCTACGGTCCTATCCTGGGTCTGTTTGCTTTCGGCATTTTCATGAAACAACAAGTGCGTGACAAGTACATCCCGCTGGTTGCCATCGCCTCCCCGGTTCTCTGCTTCATTCTGCAGAAGAATTCCGAAGCCTGGTTCGGAGGTTATCAATTCAGCTACGAATTGCTGATTTTCAATGCACTGTTCACTTTCATCGGTCTCTGTCTATTGATTAAGAAAGATAAAAAGAACAATTAACTTAATACATCATCTATGACTGTAAGACGTCAGTTTTTACTTAGTCTGCTTGCCGCCTCCCTCTTCCCCCACGCGGGAGGCGCGCAAGGACTTCCGACAAATGTCTGCCAAGCAATCGAGAGATTCTTGGATGCCACTGCACGGAAAGAAATCTCAGTAGGTCGTATCAGCATCGACTCAGTAGTCGTGGAAGGAAATACGCTGCAACTGTTTGCCAACATGAACTGTGCCTATATTCCTTTCCGTGAGGACAATGTGGCCGAAATCTACCAAGGCGTAAGCGCCCTGCTGCCGGCGGAGTTTGCCAAATACAAGCTGCAAATCCGTACCAACAAGCGCAGCATCGAAGAACTGGTTCCCCAAGTCCTGCGTAGTAAAAAAGACAAAAAGACGAAGACATTCAATCCCGTCGCTTCCAAGCCTCTGGTTACCGACGTTTCCGCCCCCTACACCCCCACCAACGGCTTGCAGAACCGGCACATCGCCCTATGGCAAAGCCACGGCTGGTACTACGAACAAAAACTCGACCGCTGGGAATGGCAGCGTGCACGTATCTTCCAGACAGTGGAAGACCTCTACACCCAGAGCTACGTATTGCCCTTCCTCGTACCGATGCTGGAAAATGCCGGTGCCAATGTGCTGCTTCCCCGCGAACGCGATTGCCAGACGGCAGAAGTCATCGTAGACAATGACGGTTGCCTGACCGGCCGTTCCGTCTATACGGAAAATTCCGGAGACAAGCTTTGGAGCCAGGGAGAAGGACAAGGCTTCGCCCACCTGCGCCCCCAGTACATCGACTTTGAGAATCCTTTCAAGGAAGGCACCTACCGCACCATAGAAACCATCAAGAAAGGAAACGCAAGCACTGCCGAATGGATTCCCGAAATTCCTTCGACCGGGCAATATGCCGTATATATCTCTTACCAAACCTTGCCAAACAGTGCTGACGATGCCCTTTATACCGTCTATCACAAAGGCGGCGCCACGCAGTTCAGGGTGAACCAGCAAATGGGAGGCGGCACCTGGATTTACCTTGGCACCTTCGGTTTCAATGCCGGCCGGAACAGCGCATGCAAAGTAGTGCTAAGCAACCTCTCCTCCCGAACAGGCAGAGTCATCACTGCCGACGCCGTGAAGATAGGCGGCGGCATGGGAAACATAGCTCGCTGCATCTCCGAAGAAGGTGCCACCGAAAACCTGAAAAGCTCCGATACCCGCAACCTCACAAGCGAACACAGCGCAGCCAATTCTCAATTCTCAATTCTCAATTCTCAATTCAAAGAGGAAGTCAGCGGTTATCCCCGCTTCTGCGAAGCCGCCCGCTACTGGCTGCAATGGGCAGGAATACCGGACAGTGTATATTCAGAAAGCAACGGCAGGAATGACTACACCGACGACTATAAATGCCGCGGCATCTGGGTGAACTACCTTTCCGGAGGTTCTGCCGTGAACCCTACGGAAAAAGGGCTGAACATCCCCGTCAACATGGCCTTTGCCTTCCACTCCGATGCAGGAACCACACTGAACGATTCCATCATCGGGACACTCGGCATCTACTATACCAACGCCTACAATGAGAAGTTTGCCAACGGATCATCCCGCTATCTGAGCCACGACCTGACAGATTTGATTCAGTCCAACATCGTGCGCGACGTGCGTACCCTCTACGAACCCCAATGGACACGCCGGGGCAAATGGAACCAATCCTACTACGAAGCCCGTGTGCCCCGCGTACCGACCATGTTGCTCGAACTGCTTTCCCATCAGAACTTTGCAGACATGCGCTACGGACTGGACCCGCGTTTCCGTTTCACCGTAAGCCGCGCCATCTACAAAGGCATGCTTCAGTTCCTCTGCTCGCAATACCACATGGATTATGTAGTGCAACCGCTACCGGTAGACCACATGGCCCTGCGCATGACCGGTGAAAATGAAGTGGAACTGACCTGGCAACCCGTGGCGGATGCGTTGGAACCGACTGCCGTAGCAGAGAAATACATTGTCTACACCCGCATCGGCGACGGAGATTTCGACAACGGAGTATTGGTGGACGGCAACAGTTACCGCACCACCCTCCCCGCCGGCATGGTGTGCAGCTACAAGGTAACTGCTGTCAACAAGGGCGGCGAGAGTTTTCCTTCCGAAATTCTTTCCGCCGGACGGGCGTTCAATTCCAAAGGTACCGTATTGGTGATAAACGGATTCGACCGTATCAGTGCCCCTGCCGACTTTACGGTCCCCGCCCCCGCCGACACCCTCCTTGCCGGATTTCTGGATGAGCAAGACCACGGGGTCCCCTATATCCGGGACATCAGCTACATTGGCAAGATGAAGGAATATCGCCGTTCCATTCCCTGGATGGACGACGATGCCTCCGGTTTCGGCGACAGCTATGGGAACTACGAAACTCAAGTGATTGCAGGAAATACGTTCGATTATCCTGCCATACATGGCGCCGCTATCCTAAAAGCGGGATATTCGTTTGTATCGGTTAGTAATGAAAGTCTTTCCCCCGTAGGAAAGGGAGAGAGGAATACTCCGGTGAATATGAGGGAGTATAGGTATGTGGACTTGATACTTGGGAAGCAGTGCCAAACCAAGATAGGACGGGGAGGCGTAAAACCGTTGGAGTTCAAGACTTTCAGCAAACCGATGCAGGAGGCTATTGCGGCTTATTGTAAGCAAGGTGGAAATATCTTTGTTTCGGGCGCTTTTGTAGGAACGGATTTATGGGACAACCGCCTTGCAACCGCCGACGAAGCCGACAAGAAATTTGCGATGGAAGTACTGAAATATAAGTGGCGTGTGGGACAAGCGGCTACAATGGGTAAGGTGAAAAGCGTAGCTTCTCCGTTCCCCGCCCTTTCAGGAAACTATACCTATCACAATGAGCTGAATGCCGATTCGTATGTGGTGGAATCACCGGACGCCATTGAACCGGCAACCAAAGATGCACATACCGTAATGCGGTATTCTGAAAACAACCTGAGTGCCGGTGTGGCCTACCAAGGCGACTACAAGACTTTTGTATTGGGATTCCCTTTTGAATCCATACGTACTGACTCTGAAAGAGAGGCACTCATGAATGCTGTGCTGGCATTCTTCAACGACAACAAATAATATCAACCAATCATCATCTATGAACAGAAGACTGTTAATAATCGTCCTGATGGCTTGCCTGCTCCCCCTGGGGATGCAGGCACAGCAAGGGACATTCCGTTTTGCCCAACTGACGGACATTCATCTGACCCCGAACAATCCGAACCCCACTGAGGACCTGCTGCGTTCCGTGGCACAGATTAATGCCACCGACAGTATCGACTTTGTCCTGGTGACGGGCGACCTGACCGAAGAAGGCGACCGTACTACCATGGAAAAAGTGAAATCGTGCCTTGACTTGCTGAAAGTACCCTACCACGTAGTCCTAGGCAACCATGAAACGAAATGGAGCGACTCCGGCTGTACCGCTTTCGGAGAAATCTTTGGCGGCGAACGCTTCGAGTTCGAGCATAAGGGATTCCTTTTCCTCGGCTTCAACTCCGGCCCGCTGATGCGTATGGCCTACGGGCATGTAGTGCCGCAAGACATCCGTTGGATGACGGAAGAAATGGATAAAAACGGCAAAGACAAACCGGTGATACTTGTCACCCACTACCCACTGATGGAGGGGGATGTGGACAACTGGTATGAGGTGACGGATGCCGTCCGCCCCTACAACGTGCGTCTGTTTATCGGCGGGCATTATCACAGCAACCGGGATTTACGCTATGACGGCATTCCGGGCGTACTGATGCGCAGCAACCTGCGCGACAAAGAAGGAAAACCGGGATACGGCATCTATGAAGTAACCGGGGATTCCATCCGGGTATACACGCAACGTATCGGCGAGTCCAAAAGGCAGTGGACAGCATTCTCGCTGACCAAGCAATATTACGACCGCAACGGAAAGGCAGAGAAATATCCCGACTTCTCGGTCAACAAAGAATATCCGCAAGTAAAGGAGCAATGGATGGTGCAGACGGGCGCAGGCATTTACTGCTCTCCCGCCGTAGAAAAAGATAAAGTGTTCGTAGGGGACGATATGGGACGGCTGACGGCCTACACCCTGAAAAACGGCAAAAAGCTATGGAGCTTTGAATCCGGCAAACGCATTGTCGGTACTCCGGCCGTAAGCGAAGGTGTCGTTGTATTCGGCTCTGCCGACCGCCACATCTACGGATTGAACGCCAAAGACGGCAACCTGCTCTGGACGGTAAGAGCTGCCGAACCGGTACTCGGAGCCGTGACCATCGCAGACGGTACCGCCTACATCGGTGCCAGTGATGCCACTTTCCGCGCCATAGACATCCATACAGGAAAAGTAATCTGGACCTACACCGACGTGAAGGGTTACATCGAAACCAAGCCGTTGGTGACGGAAGACAAGGTCATCTTCGGCGCATGGGACAATACACTGTATGCCTTGAACAAGACTGACGGACGTGAGTTGTGGAAATGGACGGGCGGACTGACCCGCATGCACTTCTCTCCTGCCGCCGTATGGCCGGTGGCCGCCAACGGCAAAGTATTCATTACCGACCCGCAACGCGCCATGACCGCCATAGACATCCATACGGGCAATACCGTGTGGCGCACCTTTCAGTCCATGGTGCGCGAGACCATCGGACTTTCCGAAGACGGTGAACGTATCTACAGCAAGACGATGAACGACAGCATTGTTTGCTATGCAGCCCGAGGAGATGCTCCGCGGGAGTTGTGGGCAACCAATGTAGGTTTCGGTTATGAGCATGCCCCCTCCATGCAAGTGGAAAAAGAGGGGGTAATGTTTGGCAGTACCAAAGAAGGACTTATCTTCGCACTGGAAGGAAAAACAGGCAAAGTACTGTGGAAACATAAAATAGGGAATTCACTCATCAGTACCGTAGTTCCGTTGAACGGTCACGAAGTTCTGTTCACGGCAACCAGCGGGGAAACGGGACTTCTGAGAATTAAAAATTGAGAATTAAAAATTAAAAGATATATCATGAATAAAATCAGTTGCTTTCTTCCCTACGCAGGAAAAGAACAAGTAGAAAAAACAGTAAACAGCCTACAGGCGACAGGACTTATAGAAGAAATCCGGTTAATCACGACCGATACCACTCTGGAATCGCTCCCGGGCTGCGAAATATTGTTTGTAGACATGCCCTACAGCAGTGCAACCCTCAAAGCTATTGCTAATGCAGCCAAGGGAGAATACACATTGCTTTATACCAAAGAAACCACGCTCGAAATGGGTATGTTTGCACTGGAACGTATGATACACATCCTTGAAGATTCAAGCGCCGGTATGGTATATGCCGACCACTACCAAATAGCAGACGGCAAGCAAAGCAATGCTCCGGTAATCGACTACCAATTCGGTTCCTTGAGGGATGACTTCAACTTTGGCTCCCTGCTCCTTTTCAACACCGAAAAACTAAAGGAAGCCGCTGGGCACATGAAGTCTGACTACAACTTCGCCGGACTTTACGACCTGCGCTTGAAATTGAGCCAACATTCAGACTTGGTACATATCAACGAATACTTATACAGCGAGGTGGAAAACGATACCCGCAAGAGCGGCGAAAAGATTTTCGACTATGTAGACCCCAAAAACCGTGACCGCCAGATTGAGATGGAGCAGGCATGCACCGAACATCTGAAAGAAATCGGGGGGTATCTGGCACCGGAATTCAAGAAGATTGAGTTCTCTGCCGGTAACTTCGAATATGAGGCCTCCGTCATCATTCCGGTACGCAACCGCATCCGTACCATCCGTGACGCCATCAAATCTGTATTGATGCAGAAGGCAGACTTTAAATATAATCTTATCATCATCGACAACCATTCCACAGACGGCACAACGGAAGCCATCGACGATTTCAAGGACGACGAACGCGTCATCCATATCATCCCCGAACGCAGCGACCTCGGCATCGGCGGTTGCTGGAATATGGGTGTACACCACCCAAAGTGCGGCAAGTTTGCCGTGCAGCTGGACAGCGACGACGTATACAAAGACGAAAACACACTTGCCATCATAGTCCGCGCCTTCTACGAACAGAATTGCGCCATGGTGGTAGGCACCTATATGATGACGGACTTCAACATGAACATGATTGCTCCGGGCATCATCGACCACAAGGAATGGACTCCGGCAAACGGACGCAACAACGCCCTCCGCATCAACGGTCTGGGTGCCCCGCGCGCCTTCTACACTCCGGTGCTGCGCGAAGTGAAAGTACCCAATACCAGCTATGGCGAAGACTATGCGCTGGGACTGAACTTCTCTCGCCAGTACCAGATAGGACGCGTGTACGACGTGGTCTACCTCTGCCGCCGCTGGGACGACAATTCCGATGCGTCGCTGGATATTGTAAAGATGAACGGACACAACCTTTACAAAGACCGTATCCGTACTTGGGAACTCCAGGCACGCATAGAAATGAACAAAAAGAATGAAACAAAGCATTAAATGTCAACAGCTTGCACTCGCGCTTTTCAGGCATTGGTGTTTGACGTGACAGACACCAGTGTTTGACAGAACGCTTATAATCACTAATTTAAAAAATCAAATGAATCAAACGATACACAATCTTCTGACTGAACAACTGGCATCCTGGGAGACGGCACGCAACAACTATGCCGCCCTCTCCGGAGTGCGGGTGAAAGAGCTGAATGTAAACGGCATACCTTATAAGGTACAGTTCAACCCCGCACGCATCGTTTCCTCCGGTGCCAAGGTGGATGCCAAGTCCATCCGGGCACGGAAATGCTTTCTGTGCCCGGCAAACCTGCCACCGGTACAGAAAGGCATCTCGTTTGGTGGACACTACCATATCCTGGTGAATCCGTTCCCCATCTTCCCCCGTCACCTGACGGTACCGGAACTGGCACATACCCCACAACGCATAGCTACCCGCTTCACCGACATGCTGGAGCTGGCCGAGGCGCTGACGGATTACACCATCTTCTACAACGGTCCCAAATGTGGCGCTTCCGCCCCCGACCATGCCCATTTCCAAGCAGGAAACAAAGGCTTCATGCCCATTGAAAAGGACTGGCGCGGACAGACCGCCGGGAAAATAGCCGATTATAGGAAGGCAGTACTGTGGTATCTTGACGATGCCCCCAGAGCCACGCTTGTGATTGAGTCCGCCTCCAAGGAGGATGCGGCAGACCTGTTCGACATCGTTTACCGCTCTCTGGACACGAAACCCGAAGAAGACGAGCCGATGATGAATGTACTGGCCATGTACGAGGCCGACCGTTGGGTGGTCTTTATCTTCCCGCGCGAGAAGCACCGTCCCACCTGCTACACCGCCGAAGGAGAAGCCAATCTGCTGAGCAGTCCGGCATCCGTCGACTTGGGAGGTGTCTTTATCACCCCCGTAGAAAAGGATTTCTTGAAAATCACTGCGGAAGATGTGGCACAGATATTAAGTGAGGTATGCCTCTCTGCCACAGACTTCCACAAGATACGGCAGCGTATCAGGGAAAAAATGTGACTTCTGAAATCCAAGAACTCTAATTTTAAAGAAATACCATTATGAAAGAGCCCAAAGTACAAGTAGGCATCCTGTTTGAACCGCAGATAGAATTCGTTTTGCTGAACCCGTATCGCATGGACGGAACGGAAGTCAGCGGCAAGCAGGTAGTGACCTACGACGAAGGAAAGATTCTTTGGAACGGACGCCGGTATGACGAACTGCTGTTCGAACCGCAACACGAGCAGACCGATGCCTTCGAACTATTGGACGTTACCATCGGCATCAATTTCCATTGGGAGCGCAAGGAAGACCAGCGTTTTCCGGGTGCCCTCAAAATCATCGTTGAGAATGGAAAGCTCACCGGCATCAACGTCATCCATGTAGAAGATTATCTGACCAGCGTCATCTCTTCTGAAATGAGTGCCACCGCTTCTCTGGAACTGCTCAAGGCACATGCTGTCATCTCCCGGAGCTGGCTACTGGCACAAATACAGAAGAATAAGGAAATCACCGAAGCCCAAGCCAACTACTCGGCCTTTACGCAGACCGACGAAGAGCTGATTCGCTGGTACGACCGAGAGGACCACACACGTTTCGATGTATGCGCTGACGACCATTGTCAGCGCTACCAAGGCATTACGCGTGCATCCACTAATATTGTGAAACAAGCCATCTCCGCTACCCGCGGCCAAGTGCTGACGTCCGACGGAAAGATTTGCGACGCCCGTTTTTCCAAATGCTGCGGCGGTGCTTTCGAGGAGTTCCAATACTGCTGGGAAGACATCAAATACCCCTATCTCACCCGACAGCAAGACAGCAAAACGCCCACCACGCTACCCGATCTGACGCAGGAAGCCGAAGCGAACCGCTGGATTCGCACCTCCCCCGAAGCATTCTGCAACACCACCGACAAGAAAATCCTCTCGCAGGTACTCAACAACTACGACCAGGAGACTACGGACTTCTATCGCTGGAAGGTGGAATACACCCAGGAAGAACTTTCAGCCCTCATTCTGAAACGTTCGGGCATTGACTTCGGACAAATCATCGACCTTATCCCCATAGCCCGCGGAACCAGCGGACGCCTCTGGAAACTGAAAATTGTGGGAACCAAACGCACGCTCACCATCGGCAAGGAGCTGGAAATTCGCCGTACGCTCTCTACTTCACACCTCTACAGCTCCGCCTTCGTGGTGGACAAGGAGGAGTTGTCCGCCGAAGGCATTCCCGGACGCTTCATCCTCACCGGTGCCGGTTGGGGACATGGCGTGGGGCTTTGCCAGATAGGTGCCGCCGTGATGGGTGAGCAAGGATATAAGTATGACGAAATACTGCTGCACTACTATATAGGTGCAAGCATTGACAAACTGTATGAATAATCAGATAAAACACAATAAATCAATATCATGAACTATACAAAAAACATATCACCATGGGCCTGGGTACCCACCTTGTACTTTGCACAAGGTATTCCGTATTTCATCGTAAACAACATCTCCGTGATGATGTTTACCAAAATGGGCGTACCGAACGGAGAAATGGCCTTGTTTACAAGCCTGCTCTATCTGCCCTGGACTATCAAACCCTTCTGGAGCCCGTTTGTCGACATCATCAAGACCAAAAGATGGTGGACTCTTTCCATGCAGATTCTGATGTCTGTGGCATTCATTCTGCTGACGCTCTCCATTCCACGACCGGACGAGGCGACTATGGCAGCCGGAACAACTCCCATCAGCATGTTCAGCATCACGCTGATGCTTTTCATCATTACGGCTTTTGCCTCTGCCACACACGACATCGCTGCCGACGGCTTCTACATGCTGGCACTGAAACAGAGTGACCAGGCAGCCTTCGTCGGCATCCGAAGTACGTTTTATCGGCTTGCCTCTATCTTCGGACAAGGCGTGCTCGTGGCCATTGCCGGTGCCATCGAACTGAAGACCGAGAACATTCCGCTGTCATGGACCATCACGATACTGGTTACAGCCGTTCTGTTCAGCCTGGTGACGTTCTATCACCTCTTTGCAGTCCCTAAACCCGCCTCTGACAAGTCTACACTGGCAGCCGATGCCGCCACTGCAGGAGCCATATTCAGGGAATTCGGACGAACATTCGCCACCTACTTCACCAAACCGGGTGCATTGCTGGCCATCGTATTCATGTTGCTGTACCGCCTGCCTGAGGCATTCCTCATCAAAATGTGCATGCCCTTCCTGGTTGCCTCCAAAGAATCGGGAGGTCTGGAACTATCGACAGCAGAAGTAGGTATCGTATACGGCACCATCGGAGTCATATTCCTCACCCTGGGCGGTATCCTCGGAGGATTGTTCGCATCACGCATTGGCTTGAAAAAATCCATCTGGTGGATGGCAGGATGCATGACTCTGCCATGCCTGACGTTTGTCTATCTTGCCATTGCCCAGCCCGACAATCTGTTTGCTATCTCAACCGCCATCGCCATTGAGCAATTTGGCTACGGCTTCGGTTTCACGGCCTACATGCTCTACATGATGTACTTCTCCGAAGGTGAATTCAAAACATCCCACTATGCCATCTGCACCGCATTCATGGCACTGAGCATGATGATTCCGGGTATGTTTGCGGGATATATCCAGGAGGCTATCGGATATACCGACTTCTTCTGGTTGGTAATGATATGCTGTTTCGCCACGGTTGTGGTCACCCTCTTTGCAGACAGAAGAATAGACCCGGAATATGGGAAAAAATGATGAATGATGAATGTTTAATTATCAGTGATCAGTGATGAAAAAGATTATTGTAATATCCTTACTCTGCCTCCTCTGCGGAGGTGCGATGCAAGCACAGAAGATAAGAATAAAGACTGGTATCGAGGTACTGAAAGAACAGAATTTCCGATGCCTGGAAGGTAAGCGTGTAGGGTTGATTACCAACCCGACGGGAGTGGACAACCGGATGAAGTCCACCATCGACATACTGCACGAGGCGCCGAACGTAAATCTTGTGGCACTCTACGGCCCCGAACACGGCGTGCGCGGCGATGTGCACGCAGGCGACCATGTGACGGACATCAAAGACGCAACTACCGGACTGCCCGTCTACTCGCTTTATGGAAAGACCCGCAAAGCCACACCGGACATGCTGAAAGACGTGGATGTATTGGTATATGACATCCAAGACATCGGTTGCCGTTCCTTTACCTACATCAGTACCATGGGACTGGCTATGGAAGCCGCCGCCGAAAACGGCAAGGAATTCATCGTGCTGGACCGGCCCAATCCCGTAGGCGGACTGAAAATTGAAGGCAATCTGGTTGAAGATGATTGCATTTCTTTTGTAAGCCAGTTTAAAATTCCGTACCTTTACGCCCTCACTTGCGGTGAGCTGGCACTGATGCTCAATGGCGAGAAGATGTTGAAGGATGGGGAACAATGCAATCTCCACATAGTGGAGATGAAAGGCTGGAAACGCAAGATGGATTATACCCAAACCGGACTGCAATGGGTTCCTTCCTCTCCACACATTCCACATCCACATTCTGCATTCTTCTATCCCGTCAGTGGCATCTTGGGCGAGCTGGGATATATGTCCATTGGTGTGGGCTATACCATTCCGTTCCAGATGTTTGCCGCGCCGTGGGTGGAAGCGGAGAAGCTGGCCGGAAGCCTGAACCGTCTGAACGTACCGGGGGTTATCTTTAGGCCGATGTACCTGAAACCGTTCTACAGTGTAGGCAAAGGCGAGTTGCTGCAAGGCGTGCAAGTGCACATTATAGATTTCGGCAAAGCACCGTTGAGCGACCTGCAATTCCTGGTCATGCAAGAAGTCGCCGCCCTCTATCCAGACCGTGCCGTGTTTGACCATGCCGACAAGGGACGTTTCTCGATGTTCGACAAGGTAAGCGGTTCGCGGCAGATACGCGAGCGCTTCTCAAAGCGGAACCGTTGGGAGGACATACGCGACTACTGGTATAAAGATGCCGAAGACTTCCGTAAGTTGTCGAAAAAGTATTATTTATATAAATAAATTCACAGATAAATAAGGAAGGGAAAAGAACCTGATACGAAGACTATTTCAGTCGTATACTTAAATATATTCAGTATACGACTGAATGTACCCCCTCGTAAGACACGTTTACAGAGCACTTTGAAGCGAAGTGATGCAATAAAAAAAAGTGAACATGAAAGAGCATAGTTACATGGCTTTCCTGCAGGAAGCAAAACAATTCATTCCGCAGGAAAGAATTTATACCGACGAACTTCGCCGGCTGGCTTGGGGTACGGATGCCGGTTTCTACCGCCTGATTCCCCAGATTGTAATCCGTTCGAAAGACGAGGACGAAGTTTCACAACTGTTGAAACTGGCGAGCCGCCACAAACTGCCCGCCACCTTCCGGGCGGCAGGAACCAGTTTGTCGGGCCAAGCCATTAGTGACTCCATCCTCATCGTAGCCGGCAAGAATTGGGAAAAATACAGCATATCTGCCGACCATGAACAGATAACCCTCCAACCGGGCATCATCGGACAGCGTGTAAACGAGTTGCTGGCCCCCTACGGTCGCAAGTTTGCCCCCGATCCCGCCTCGGTGAAAAGCGCCATGGTGGGCGGCATCGTCATGAACAATGCTTCCGGCATGAATTGCGGCACGCATGCCAACAGCGACAAAGTGCTTGTTTCCGCCCGCATCATCCTGATGGACGGCACCCTGCTGGATACCGGAAATCCCGTCAGCCGCGCTTCCTTCGAAGTGACCCATCGCGACTTCATCCGCCGCATCTGCATACTGCGCGACGAAATACGCGCCAACGAAAAACTGGCCGAACGCATCCGTTACAAATACTCCATCAAAAACGTAACCGGACTCAATCTGCTGCCTTTTGTCCGTTTCGACGACCCGTTCGAAATCATCGCCCACCTCATGGTAGGTTCCGAAGGTACTCTGGCGTTCCTTTCGGAAGTGACGATGAAGACCGAATATGACTATCCCTACAAGGCCAGCGCCATGCTCTACTTCAAGAGCATCAAAGAAGCGAGCCGCGCCGTGGTAGCCATGAAGAAGCTGGTCGACGAAACCGGCGAATGGACAGTAAAAGGGGCTGAAATGCTGGACTACAAGAGCCTTTCCTCCGTCAGCGACCCCGTATTCCTGAAATACAAAGGTGAAGTTGCCTCCTCTGCCCTCCCCGGCGTAGAGCCGGGTGACGAAACCGGACTGACCGCAGTGCTGACCGAAACCAAAGCCCGCACCCCGGAAGAACTACAACAGAACATATCTGCCATCGAAGCATGCCTGCAAGCCTTCACTACTTATATTCCGGTACGCTTCACCGACCGGCCGGAAGAATATTCCAAATACTGGGCCATCCGTTCCGGCATCTTCCCTTCGGTAGGAGGTACCCGCCGGCCGGGAACCACTTGCCTCATCGAGGACATAGCCTTCCACATTGAAGACCTTCCGGAAGCAACGGCAGAGTTGCAACAACTCATAGCCCGCCACGGATATGACGACGCCTGCATCTATGGCCATGCTCTTGAAGGAAACTACCACTTCATCATCAACCAATCCTTCAGTACCCAAGCTGAAGTGCGACGTTACGAAAACTTGATGAATGACATCAAGACCTTGGTAGTAGACAAATATGACGGTTCCCTGAAAGCCGAGCATGGTACGGGTCGGAATATGGCTCCCTTCGTCCGCCATGAATGGAGAGATGACGCCTACAAAGTCATGAAAGCCGTCAAAGAGCTGTTTGACCCGCAAGGATTGCTGAACCCCGGTGTCATATTCAATGATGACCCGCAATGCCATATCAAGAACTTCAAGCCGTTGCCCTTATTGATGGAAAATGGAAAAGGAAGAAATGACACAGTATCCCATTCCCAGCTATCCACTATCCACTCTCGGTTAAACAAGTGTATCGAGTGCGGTTTCTGCGAAGTCAACTGTCTCTCCTGCGGCTTTACCCTTTCCTCGCGCCAGCGCATCGTGTTGCAGCGCGAAATATCCCGGTTGAAACAAAGCGGTGAAGACCCGACACGCCTTGCACTGCTCGAAAAGCAATACCGCTATCCCGGCAACCAGACTTGCGCCGGAGACGGCCTCTGCTCCATGTCGTGCCCGATGGGTATCAATACGGGCGACCTTACCCATATAATCCGCCGGGAAGCATTGCCCAAAGGCAGCCTGGGATACAAAGCCGGAGACTTTGCCGCCAATCATTTCGCCGGTGTCAAGAGTGCACTGCGTCCCACATTGTCCTTGGCCAACTTCAGCCACTCCCTATTAGGGACAAAGGCCATGAGTAGTATTACCAAAGGCCTGCACAATGCATTAGGCATACCTCTATGGACGCCGGCTATGCCAAAGCCCTTCCAGCCTCTCCCCCTTTATGATAAAGCAAAAGCATCTACTCACCCTCCCTACGGAGAAGGAGGCAAGGAGAGAGAGGCCGTAGTTTATTTCCCCAGCTGCATCAACCAGACCATGGGCCTGGCCAAGAAGTCTCCCGTAGAGCAGCCATTGGTAAATAAAATGGTGTCTTTGTTGCAAAAAGCCGGTTACGAAATCATCTTCCCGAAAGATATGGACAAGCTTTGCTGTGGCACCATTTGGGAAAGCAAAGGGATGCTGGACATCGCCGACCGCAAGACAGCCGAATTGGAAGCCGCACTTTGGGAAGCCAGCGAACAAGGCAAATACCCCATCCTCTGTGACCAAAGCCCTTGTCTGCACCGCATGCGCGAATGTATCAAGAAAATGAAACTGTATGAACCTGCAGAATTCATCTATGTCTTCTTACGTGACAAGCTGATTTTCACACCCATCAATCGCCCCGTAACAGTCCACATCACCTGCTCCATGCGGAAAATGGGACTGGCAGATACCATTATAGCCCTTGCACGCCTCTGTTCCAGCAAAGTCATCGTGCCGGAAGAAGTAGGCTGCTGCGGTTTTGCCGGAGACCGGGGATTCACCTATCCCGAGCTGAACTCGTACGCCCTACGCAAACTCCGTCCGCAAATAGAAGCGTCCGGAGTGAATATAGGCTACTCCAACAGCCGTACTTGTGAAATCGGATTGACAACAAACTCGGGTATCCCCTACGTCTCCATAGCCTATCTGGTAGACGAATGTACAAAGGCGGCTGATAGTTAGGATTAATAATTAACTTAACACACAAATATTACAATGAACAGTACCAAAGTAAGTAAACGCATCCTTGCACTCGACATTCTCCGTGGTATCACCATCGCAGGTATGATTATGGTAAACAACCCCGGTTCGTGGGGACATATCTATGCCCCCTTGCGGCATGCAGAGTGGAACGGCCTGACCCCCACCGACCTCGTCTTTCCCTTCTTCATGTTTATCATGGGAATTTCCACATACATTTCCCTGAAGAAATACAACTTCGAGTTCAGCTATGCCGCCGGTATGAAAATACTGAAACGTACCATCGTCATTTTCCTCATCGGCATGGCCATCGGCTGGTTCTCGCGTTTCTGCTATTATTGGGCTTCAGCTCCGGACGATCTCAGTTTCGGAGAAAAGCTATGGGCTTCCGTCTGGACATTCGAACGTACCCGTATCTTGGGTGTCATGCAACGGCTAGCGCTTTGCTACGGTGCAACCTCCATCATTGCGCTAACCATGAAGCATAAGCATATACCTTATCTGATAGCCGGCCTATTGGCAGGCTACTTCATCCTGTTGATGTGTGGCAACGGTTTCGCCTATGATGAGACGAACATTCTTTCCGTGGTAGACCGTGCCATCCTAACCCCTGCACACATGTACAAGGATAACGGCATAGACCCCGAAGGGCTGTTAAGCACAATCCCTGCCATTGCACACGTGTTGCTGGGCTTCTGTGTAGGACGGCTGATGCTGGATGGCAACAAGTCGGAAGACCGTGCTTCATTTCTCAATTCGCAGCTTATCACCTTGTTTCTGGCAGGTGTCATCCTTACTTTCTCCGGTTTCCTGCTGAGCTACGGTTGTCCTATCAACAAGAAAATATGGTCTCCTACCTACGTACTCGTCACTTGCGGACTGGCATCCAGTTTTCTGGCATTGCTTATCTGGATTATTGATGTGAAAGGCAATAAGAAGTGGAGCATGTTTTTCGAGGCATTCGGTGTGAATCCGCTGTTCATGTATGTATTGGGCGGCGTACTTAGCATACTTTTCGGCAGCATCAGTTTCTCGTGGGGAGACGGCAGCATCAGTGTACACAGATTCTTATATAATATAGTCCTCATGCCCGTTTTCGGTGAAACCGCCGGTTCCCTTGCCTTTGCCCTGCTGTTTATCGCCATTAACTGGTGTATCGGCTACCAGTTGTACAAACGAAAAATATATATCAAAATATAATGATTGAACATCCCCGTTAATCATTGAACATTAAACATCAATCATTGAACATTAAACATTATTTATATGATTCTAATAGCAGACAGTGGCTCTACAAAGACCGATTGGTGTGTTGTAGAGAATGGAGTACTTCTCCAACAGATATTCACGAAAGGGACGAACCCTTTCTTTCAGTCGGAAGAGGAAATCAGTAATGAAATAGCAACAGCACTATTACCTCAGCTGAAGACAAGCGAACTGGATGCCGTATACTTTTATGGTGCAGGATGCGGATTTCCCGACAAGATAAGTATGGTGCACCGTGCCATTACCAAACACCTCAATGTGAAAAATAAAGTGGAAGTCAATACCGATATGCTGGCTGCCGCACGTGGCCTCTGCGGACATGACTCAGGCATTGCCTGCATCATGGGAACCGGCTCCAACTCATGTTGTTATGACGGGAAAAGTATTGTCACCAATGTATCTCCTCTGGGATTCATCTTGGGAGACGAAGGCAGCGGAGCCTGTTTGGGCAAACTGTTGGTAGGCGATATCTTGAAAAATCAGATGACACCCGAGCTTAAAGAGAAATTCCTCAAACAGTTCGACCTGACACCTGCCGATATCATCGACCGCGTCTACCGTAAACCTTTCCCCAACCGTTTCCTGGCAAGCTTGTCACCATTTCTTGCACAGAACCTGGGCGAACCTTGTGTACGCGCTCTGGTGCTGAACAGCTTTAAGGCATTCCTTAAACGCAACGTCATGCAATATGAAGACTATCAACATCAAAAAGTACATTTCATCGGTTCAGTAGCCTTCTATTACAAGGAAATTCTGGCAGAAGCTGCCCAAGAAATGGGTATCCAACTGGGTGCAATCATCAAGAGCCCCATGGAAGGACTCATCAAATATCACAACTGAAAGTGACAAATCGTAAATAGTAAATCGTCAAATAGCATATAGACTATGTTCGTAAAAATCTCTGAGCAACCATCGCTCTACAATGACTTGGAAAAAAAATCAGTCCGTGAAATTCTGGAAGACATCAATACCGAAGACCAGAAAGTGGCGCTTGCCGTACAGAAGGCAATCCCTCAGATAGAGAAACTGGTAACCCAGATTGTGCCTCGCATGAAACAAGGCGGACGCATCTTCTACATGGGTGCGGGTACCAGTGGACGTCTTGGCGTACTCGACGCTTCGGAAATTCCACCGACTTTCGGTATGCCCCCCACACTGGTTATCGGCTTGATTGCCGGTGGCGACACTGCATTGAGAAATCCGGTAGAGAATGCCGAAGATGACATTCACCGCGGTTGGGAAGAGCTGACGGAACGCAATATTACAGACAAGGACACTGTCATCGGTATTGCTGCATCCGGCACCACCCCCTACGTAATCGGCGCCATGCACCAGGCACGTGAACACGGCATACTGACCGGCTGTATCACCAGTAACCCGGACTCGCCAATGGCGGCAGAAGCGGATGTAGCCATCGAAATGATTGTAGGGCCTGAATATGTGACGGGAAGCTCGCGCATGAAATCGGGAACAGGACAGAAAATGATACTGAATATGATTACTACTTCCGTCATGATACAGTTGGGACGCGTGAAAGGCAACAAGATGGTGAATATGCAGCTCAGTAACAAAAAGCTTGTAGACCGTGGTACCCGTATGATTGTAGAGGAACTCGGACTGGACTATGGCAAAGCCAAGGCACTGCTGCTGATGCACGGTTCGGTGAAGAAGGCAGTGGACGCATACAGAGCCCCTCGTGCCACTAAAGAGGAAGAAGAATAGTTTCAAGAACAATTAACCCGATTAATTATCCCCTTCCCCTTTCAAGAGTGTGTCAAAACCCCTTTCATAGGGGGGCGGGGCAAATCTTTTTATTATGAAAGCAATCTGTTTTTTTCTCTTTTCTTTTTGTCTGCAAGCTGCCACCGCGCAGCCTTTACAACGCGTAGCCCCCGAACAAGTGGGAATGGACTCCCGCAAGTTGATGTATGCCGATGAAGCGATTGAAACGGCTATCGCCAACAAGGATATTCCCGGTGCCGTACTTGCCGTAGTGCGCAATGGCAAGATGGCCTATCTGAAAGCATACGGCAACAAGCGTGTTTATCCCGATGCGGAGCCTATGACTGTCAATACGATTTTTGATATGGCATCTTGTAGCAAATCCATGTCGACTGCCGTATGCACGATGATTCTGGCAGAACGTGGCAAGCTACGCATGCTGGACCCCGTCAGCCTCTACATACCCCATTTCAAGAATTGGGAAAGCGAAGACGGCAAAGAGAAGAAGGTAATCCGCATTGCCGACCTGATGACACACACTTCCGGACTGCCCCCCTATGCACCGGTAGCCGAGCTAGAAAAGCAATACGGTTCTCCCAATGCCGATGGCCTCATGGAGTATATCGCTACTTGCAAACGTGACTTCAAGCCACAGACAGATTTCCAATACAGCTGCCTCAACTTCATCACTCTGCAACATATCATCGAGACCATAAGCGGTCAGAGCCTGCGTGACTTTGCCCGTGAAAACATATTCGATGTACTCGGCATGGAGCATACCGACTATCTGCCCTGCCGACGTGACAAGAATGGCAAATGGATAAATACAACGGACGCAAACTGGGCAAGTATCACCGAAGGAGACTGGCACAATGCCATTGCGCCTACCGAAAAACAACCTGACGGGCAAGTCCTCTGCGGACAAGTGCACGACCCGCTGGCCCGTATCATGAACGGAGGCATCAGCGGCAATGCCGGAGTATTCTCCTGTGCCGAAGACATTGCCGTGCTCTGCGCAGCCCTGCAAAACGGAGGTGAATGGAACGGGCACCGTATCCTGAGTCCGCTGGGTGTAAAAACCATGCGTACCGTGCCACGCGCCACTGCCAGCTTGGGACGCACTCTCGGCTGGGACTGCTTTACAGCCTATGCTTCTAATAACGGAGACTTGTTCGGCCCCGGCACCTATAGCCATACCGGATATACGGGTACTTCCATCGTTATCGACCCGGACAATGACACTTCCGTCATATTGCTTATCAATGCCGTGCATCCGGAAGACGGGCATAGTGTGGTTCGTCTGCGTTCGTTGGTTGCCAACGCTGTGGCGGCTTCCATCTGCCCTATTCCGCGTGTTTATACAGACCATTACTACAAACGCTTCCTGCAGTTTATGGACGAGCCTGCCATTACAAGCAAGGACATCGTCATGCTTGGCAACAGCCTGACTGAAGGTGGCGGTGACTGGTCGGCACGCCTCGGCAAGAAGAATGTACGCAATCGCGGCATCATCGGTGATGAAGTGATGGGTATTTATGACCGTCTGCACCAGATACTTCCCGGACATCCCGCCAAGCTGTTCCTGCTTATCGGGGTCAATGACATTTCCCACAATCTGACGCCGGACAGCATTGTAAGTATGATTCGCATGACGGTGGAACGCATCCGGAAAGAATCTCCCGATACAAAACTCTACCTGCAAAGCCTGCTTCCTTTCAATGAAAGTTTCGGACGGTATAAAAGCCTGACCGGAAAAACCGATATGGTCCCTGAAGTCAACCTTCGTTTGGAAGCACTTGCCAAAGAAAAAAACATCGCTTATATCGACCTCTTCCCCTTGTTTACAGAGAAGGGAACGAATGTACTGCGCAGCGAACTAACCGGTGACGGGCTGCATTTGAATGAGGATGGATATAAAATCTGGGTAAAGGCCATCAAGAAGAAAATATAGGCTCCTCTATTATAAAAGCATAAAAAAAGTGGCGAAGAAGAATCTTCACCACTTTTTTATTATCCATACCGGCTATTCAACGATGCGCTCCAGCAACAAATCGAACGTCAATGCAGTATATCCACGAATAGTTCCATCATTGCTACCACTAGATCTATAGGCGCTCTGCCACGGTATATACAGCATCCAGCGTTCGCCTACCCGCATTAACTGCAAGGCTGCTGTCCATCCGGAAATTACATCTGCAACACCAAAAGTGGTTGGAGAATCAAAGGCTGTTGGTTTTTTCACCAAATCCAATGGGATATTAGTATCCAAAGCGCTATACCCATCAAAATTTCCGTCAAATTGATCACCCGTTATTAAAGTTCCGTAATAAAAAGCACTGACAGTAGAATGGTATCCCGTGTATAACGGACGTTCCCCTGTTTCATTCCTCACAAGCTTCTTGCAATAGACATACTGGGCACCTCCAGTGGTACTTGCAGTCGTCTGTATGGCATACAGTTTCCCGAGTTCCATAGCATCAGCCTGCTCTGCCGTGGCAACATAGTTCTCACCCGTCAGCCTTTTTATCGAGTCGGCAAATGCCTCATTGCGTTCTCTCCAGTTATCATACTTTCCAGCCTCTTCCACTTCTTCACAAGAGACAAAGGCACCCGCCAGCCACAGCAGGAAAGGCAAAAACAAAAGGGACTTTTTCATTTACTATTTTACTATTTACTATTTACTATTTCAGTTTGTTCACGCAGCGGTCTATTTCGCAACCGCTTTATTGCAGCGTCTTCAGCAGTGACGTAATGCTTACACGGTCTGCAATAATATTATTCAGTTCAGAGATAGCCACGCGCTCTTGCTGCATGGTGTCACGATTACGCAGTGTCACACAGTTATCTTCCAAAGTCTGATGATCCACGGTGACACAGTACGGAGTACCAATGGCATCCTGGCGGCGGTAACGCTTACCGATAGAATCTTTCTCATCATACTGGCAATGGAAGTGGAACTTCAGGCTGTCGATAATCTCGCGTGCCTTTTCGGGCAGTCCGTCTTTCTTTACCAACGGCATTACGGCCAGTTTCACCGGTGCCAGTGCAGCAGGCAACTTCAAGACAACACGGGATTCACCGCTATCCAACGTCTCTTCACAGTAGGAAGCCGACATGATGCTAAGGAACATGCGGTCTACACCGATACTAGTCTCGATGACATACGGGGTATAGCTTTCGTTGGTTTCCGGATCGAAATACTTGATGTTCTTGCCGGAGAATTTCTCATGCTGTGACAAGTCGAAATTTGTACGGCTGTGAATACCCTCTACTTCCTTGAAGCCGAAAGGCATCAGGAACTCGATGTCTGTAGCAGCATTGGCGTAGTGGGCCAGTTTGTCGTGGTCGTGATAACGGTAATGGTCATCACCGAAGCCCAGCGCCTTGTGCCATTTCAGGCGGGTAGCCTTCCAGGTCTTGAACCAGTCAAGCTCCGTACCCGGCTTTACGAAGAACTGCATTTCCATCTGCTCGAACTCGCGCATGCGGAAGATGAACTGGCGTGCCACGATTTCGTTACGGAAAGCCTTACCTATCTGGGCGATACCGAAAGGAATCTTCATGCGGCCGGTCTTCTGTACATTGAGGTAATTTACGAAGATGCCCTGTGCCGTTTCCGGACGGAGATATATCTTCATGGCACCGTCGGCAGTAGAACCCATTTCCGTAGAGAACATCAGATTGAACTGGCGTACCTCTGTCCAGTTCTTTGTGCCACTGATGGGACAAACGATTTCTTCGTCGAGGATAATCTGACGGAGTTCGTCCAGATTATTATCGTTCAAAGCCTTGGAAAAGCGTTCGTGCAAGGCATCACGCTTGGCCTGGTGTTCCAGCACACGTCCGTTGGTGCTACGGAACTGGGCCTCATCGAAAGCATCGCCAAAACGCTTGGCCGCCTTTGCCACTTCCTTGTTTATCTTGTCATCGTATTTGGCAAGCTGGTCCTCTATCAACACATCGGCACGATAGCGTTTCTTGGAATCGCGGTTGTCAATCAGAGGGTCATTGAAAGCGTCCACGTGTCCGCTGGCTTTCCAGATGGTGGGGTGCATAAAGATAGCCGAGTCGATACCGACAATATTTTCGTGCAGCAGCACCATACTCTGCCACCAGTATTGTTTAATGTTATTCTTGAGTTCCACACCCATCTGACCGTAGTCATATACGGCTCCCAGTCCATCGTAAATATCGCTGGAAGGGAACACAAAACCATATTCCTTACAGTGTGAAACGAGTTTCTTAAAAACGTCTTCTTGTGCCATTTTCTGTTGTATCTAAATTAATTTGAATCTTATTTTCAGCTAAAAAGCGCCACAAAGATAGAGATTTATATCGTAAGTAGGACAAGGAGGGTATTAATTTATCTTATTACCAACAATAGAAACGGCACATATGCCTGTCGGTTGAATTGAATCAGGGAATATTTATCCGACCAATCGGACGATGATTAACGAAACTGGCATGTTGCACGAAGGTCATAACTGCGATTCTGCCAGCCACGCGGGAGAAAGAGCCCCGGCCTCGCGCCCACTCATATTATATTACAAATACGAGTATAATCCGCTTGCATTCACACATCTTCCCATCTCACTCGCTGAACGAACGTGATTCAGTCAGGGACTGAAAGCCTTTCACTCAGGGACTGAATGCCATTCAGTCCCTGACTCATTGTACCCCCTCTCAGAAGGTATCAGGAAGGGGGGTATAGCAAGCCACCCGACCCGCAAGAACCGACAATAAAATTATAGGACATCATCATCTAAAAGCCGGCATACTTTCCTGATTACTTCCTGCGGACAACCGCACTGCAAGCGGCCTATTCAAAGAAGCTATCCATAGTAAGGCCGCCAACAATCCGGTGCTGCAAAAGAACACAGAGCAAGGCGGCATCGTGACCGGAACCGGGCATTGCATGCTCATCAATATTCGCAACCGGCTCTACTGTGTCTATCATGGACGTACCGAAGCCACCGGCGACGAACGAATGGCATTCATCGACCCCGCAGACATCCAACCGGACGGGAAACTGGTGGTCTGCGGACCGAATACCGGCTCACAGCAAATTGAGCATTGAATGCAGCCAGGCAAACACCGGTGCGTTGAGGCATACTGCTAAAAAACTATCGCACCGGTTTCCTATATATAGAATTAAATTAGTATTTTTGCCTGCAACTGGAAAACCAGCAATATCATAGAATAGACAATTCCCGAACAAATATGAGCGAAGATTTTGAAGCACCGAAAGATGATTTGGACAAAGAACTCCCAACCGGAAGAGAAGAACATTCGGATTACAAACCTGCAGACGCAAAGGATGCCAACGTAAAGCACCAACTGAGCGGCATGTACCAGAATTGGTTTCTGGACTATGCCTCATACGTCATATTGGAACGTGCCGTCCCCCATATCATGGACGGTCTGAAGCCCGTGCAACGGCGTATCCTCCACTCCATGCGCCGCATGGAAGACGGACGCTACAACAAAGTGGCGAACATCGTAGGGCATACCATGCAGTTCCATCCGCATGGCGATGCTTCCATCGGCGATGCGCTGGTGCAGCTGGGACAAAAGGACTTGCTCGTAGATTGCCAAGGAAACTGGGGCAACATTCTGACGGGAGACAGCGCCGCCGCCCCCCGTTATATCGAAGCACGCCTCTCCAAGTTTGCATTGGACGTAGTATTCAATCCCAAAACCACCGAATGGAAACTCTCTTACGACGGACGAAACAAAGAGCCGGTGACACTACCGGTAAAATTTCCACTGCTGCTTGCGCAAGGCGTGGAGGGCATCGCCGTAGGCCTGTCGTCCAAGATATTGCCGCACAACTTCAATGAACTGTGCGACGCTTCCATCAGTTACCTGCACAACGAGGAATTCAAGCTCTACCCCGACTTCCAGACCGGAGGCAGTATCGATGTTTCCAAATACAACGACGGCGAACGCGGCGGTGCGGTACGCGTACGTTCCAAAATAGAGAAGATAGACAACAAGACACTTGCCATCAAGGAAATCCCCTACGGGAAAACGGTGGCCAGCGTATGCGACTCCATCGTAAAGGCCAGCGAGAAAGGAAAAATCAAGATACGTAAGGTAGAGGACCTGACATCCGGCAACGTGGAAATACTGGTGCATCTGGCTCCGGGCGTATCGTCGGACAAGACCATCGATGCCCTCTATGCCTTCACCGACTGTGAAGTGAGCATCTCTCCCAACTGCTGCGTCATCGACGAGCAAAAGCCGCACTTCCTCACCGTAAGCGACGTGTTGCGCAAATCAGTCGACAATACGTTGGCACTGCTGCGCCAGGAATTGGAAATCCGCAAGGGCGAAATACTGGAAAGCCTGCACTTCGCTTCGCTCGAAAAGATATTCATCGAAGAACGTATCTACAAGGACAAGGAGTTTGAACAAGCCAAAAACATGGATGCCGCCTGCGAACATATCGATGAGCGCCTGACTCCCTACTACCCGACTTTTATCCGCGAAGTGAGCAAGGAAGACATCCTCCGGCTGATGGAAATAAAGATGGCACGCATCCTCAAGTTCAACTCCGACAAGGCAGAGGAGCTGATAGCACGCATGCGAAAGGACGTAGAGGAGATAGACCGCCATCTGGCAAACATCGTGGAATATACCGTCGACTGGTTCCGTATGCTGAAGGACAAGTACGGCAAAGCCTTCCCCCGCCGCACGGAACTGCGTAACTTCGACACCATCGAAGCAACCAAAGTCATCGAAGCCAACGAAAAACTGTACATCAACCGCGAAGAGGGTTTCATCGGAACAGGATTGAAGAAAGACGAATTCATAGGCAACTGCTCGCCCATAGACGACGTTATCATCTTCTTCCGCGACGGGAAATACATCATCACACCGGTGGCCGACAAGAAATTCGTGGGCAAGAACATACTCTATGCCAACATCTTCAAGAAGAACGACAAACGTACCATCTACAACGTCTGCTACCGCGACGGCAAGGAAGGAACAAGTTATATCAAGCGCTTTGCCGTCACTTCCGTGGTGCGCGACCGCGAATACGATGTGACACAAGGCACCCCCGATTCCCGCATCACCTACTTCACCGCCAATCCCAACGGTGAAGCCGAAATCATCAAGGTGACCCTGAAACCCAATCCCCGCGTACGCCGCATCATCTTCGAGGAGGATTTCAGCGCTATCAATATCAAGGGACGGCAGGCCATGGGTAACATCCTCACGAAACTCCCCGTACACAAGATATCCCTGAAACAGCGCGGCGGCTCCACACTGGGCGGACGGAAAGTGTGGTTCGACCGCGACGTGCTGCGCCTCAACTACGATGGCCGCGGAGAATACCTCGGAGAGTTCCAGAGCGAAGATACCATTCTCGTCGTACAGAACAGCGGAGAGTTCTATGTAACCAACTTCGACCTGAACAACCACTACGACGATGGCATACGCGTATTGGAAAAATACGACCCGAACAAGGTATGGACTGCCGTACTTTACGATGCCGACCAGCAGAACTACCCTTATATCAAGCGTTTCTGCTTCGAGGCAACCGCCCGTAAACAGAACTATCTGGGAGAAAACAAGAACAGCAGCCTTATTCTGCTGACAGACGAATACTACCCGCGTTTAGAAGTCATGTTTGGTGGTCACGACAGTTTCCGGGAACCGATGATAGTGGAAGCCGACGAATTCATCGCCGTGAAAGGCTTCAAGGCAAAAGGCAAGCGACTGACCACCTATACCGTAGAAACCATCAACGAACTGGAGCCTACCCGCCAACCGGAACCCTCGCAGGCAACCGAAGAACAGGAAGCGGATGAAGAACCGGAAATTCTGGACCCCGACCACGGTAAAAGCGAAGGGGACATACTAGACGAGATGACAGGACAGATGAAACTGTTTTGATGGAGGACTGGATATGTACGTATACAAGATAATAATTTTATGCGGCCTGCTCTTGGGAAGTGCCGGACTGAAAGCACAAGAAGCACAATGCGGCATCGACCGGGAGCTACGGGCTGACTCCACCAACCGCAACCGTATCATCACCCGTGCCACCATGTATGGTGTCGGCCTCACCAACGTGTTCGACACTTATCTTTCGCCTCAGGAGTACAAGGGAATCGATTTCCGTATCTCCCGCGAAAGCATGCGGATGACGCGGCTGATGGGAGGCAACGTCTCTCTGCAAACTTTCTTCCAGGCAGACCTGGGGTACACACACAACAAGGTAGACAACAACAATACATTCTCCGGACTGGCAAACTGGAACTACGGCCTGCACTACAACTTCCCCATCACAAGCAACTTCAAGCTGCTTGCCGGAGGAGTCGGCGACTTCAACGGTGGTTTTGTCTATAATCTGCGCAACGGCAACAACCCCGCCCAAGCACGTGCCTATATCAACCTTGCGGCATCGGGAATGGCCATTTGGAACTTGCGTATCAAGAACCGTCCCATCACATTACGCTATCAGATGAATCTTCCCTTGGCAGGCATCATGTTCATGCCCAACTATGGACAGTCCTATTACGAGATATTTACGTTGGGACATTGGGACGGAGTAGTGAACTTCACCTCCCTGCACAACCAGCCCTCTCTGAGACAAATGCTGACTGCCGACTTTCCGGTGGGGCATGCCCGGATGCGTTTTGCCTACATCTGGGATGCACAGCAGTCCAATGTGAACGAAATAAAGACACATACTTACTCGCACGTATTCATGGTGGGGTTCGTAAAGGAACTCTATCTGTTTCCCGACAAGAGAAAGTAAAAAGTGACAAGATGATAAATGATAAGGATAATGTGCATGAAAAGAAGATATCTCTTAAGAATTTGGAGCATCCTGCTCACGTTGCTGCCCCTATCGAGCGGATGTATTCGTGAGGAAGAGTTCAGCAATACCCCGCAAGGCAATTTCGAAGCCTTGTGGAAGATAATAGACGAACAGTATTGCTTCCTGGACTACAAGCAAATAGACTGGGATGCCATCCACGACAAGTACCAGCCGCTCATTACCCCGGGAATGAGCTACGACGGTCTATTTGAAATATTGGGCAACATGCTCGCCGAACTGAAAGACGGACATGTCAACCTGTACTCTTCTTCCAACACGGCACGCTACTGGGACTGGTATCTGGATTATCCTCGTAACTTCAACGAAAGTATCATTGAAAAGTACCTGGGAAGAAACTACCGCATTGCCGGAGGCGCCAAATACACCATCTTGGAAGACAACATAGGATATATCTATTACGGCGATTTCTCCAGTGGCATCGGAAACGGCAACCTGGATGAGATTCTGTTATACCTTTCCGCTTGCAACGGCCTGATTATCGACGTGCGCAACAATGGTGGCGGCAACCTGACAAACGCCACCCGAATGGCACAACGCTTCACGAATGAAAAAGTGCTGACGGGATATATCCAGCACAAGACCGGCAAAGGCCATAGCGATTTTTCAGATCCGACTCCCATTCATGTGGAACCCTCCAACAGTATCCGCTGGCAAAAAAAAGTAATTCTCCTGACCAACCGTCATTCCTATAGCGCAACCAATGATTTTGTCAACTCCATGCGCTGTTTTCCCAATGTCACCCTGGTTGGCGATAAAACCGGCGGAGGGTCGGGCCTGCCATTCTCTTCGGAACTGCCCAACGGATGGGGAGTGCGATTTTCTGCCAGCCCGCATCTCGATGCCCAAAAGCAGCATATCGAGTTCGGCATCGACCCGGACAAGAAAGTGGACATGAGCAAGGAGGATGAAGACAATGACCTGGATACCATCATTGAGGAAGCAAGAAAAATGCTGAAAGTAAAGACATGAAGCTACTTTATCCATCAAACTGTTTGCCAAAACGAAAAATCTTCCTATCTTTGTCCTCGCTAAACGGAATTACCCTGCGGGTGTGGCGTAATTGGCAGCCGCGCCAGACTTAGGATCTGGTGCCGTGAGGCGTGTAGGTTCGAGTCCTATCACCCGCACTAGTTTACTTTAGAGGATTTTTCTTCGGGAAAATCCTCTTTTTTACTTTCATAACTATTTGAAGCTCTCGCTATTACAGCGAGAGCTTCAAATAGTTAAACAACACCTCAGGATTAAGAAGTTTTGGGGTACATCAGAAAACGCTGTACGCATACAAATCTATTGTGCGATAATCACTTACTGCTTAGTAGCAATAATCCAACGCGATATGAAATTAGAACGCAGCGTCTATGAAGTTCTCTAAATTCTCGGAATCTCTCTGACTGACAAAACACATCTCAGCAACTTGTTCGACAAATCGAATTTCAGAAATGTCAAAAACCGATATGATTCAAGTGAACCGAATTTATTCAATTTTTAACCTTGTCCATTTTTAGTGGACAGTAGTAAAAACCACGAGTTTCGTTGAAACAGGTATCGTTTTGTTCTGAGGGAATATAACTCACAAACACCTAGTTCAATCCGAAAAGACCTTTCAAGCGAACAACCCTATTGCTTGCGACCGCTTCAATAGACGTAAAAAGAATTCCCCTTCCGGAATTCGCACTTCTTTCTTCTTTATGAAGGAAGGGTGATGCCGGAAGGGGAATTTTTCTTTTATGTCCGAAACAGAGGGCGTACCTGCAATTTACTCTCCGCCGCCCGAATTGCCGCCGCCACCTTTCACATCGTCATTGCTGATGGAACGGGCAGCTTTTTTCACACTGGCCTTCAACTCACCGAGGCGGTAGCTGACACTCATGCCGAACGAGCGGTTGGCATAACGGCTTTTACTGGCAGAATAGAAGTTTTCGCCAAAAGTCGTATTGTCGAAAGTCCTATACTTGGAGAAGAGATTCGAACCGTATACGCTGACTGTCAGACGGTCTTTCAGGAACGAACGATTCACGTTCAAACTGTAGTAAGAATAGCCGCTTCCTTTGCCCTGCAAAGAAATGTAAGGCGTGCTTCCGCCACCATTCAGACTCGCACGCAATTTCCACGGGAAAGTGTGCTGGATTCCTCCGTATATGGAGCCCTGCCAACCGTAATTATGCAATTCCTGTGCCGGACTCTTTATATCTGAATAATTTCCTCGCCCGTTGATATAAATACGCGTCTTCGGAGATGCATTCCAATTGAAGTAAAGACTCATATTCGTATTACGGCTCTTGCCTATATTGGCATAAGTGCTATAAAGAGCACCCTCAGGAGCAAAGTGGTCGCCGAAAGACTCACCCTCCGGACCTATCAGACGGCTCACACGTTCGATTCCATTGTTGTTGAACGAATGGCGCAAGGCCACGTTGATGTTGAACTTGGAAGAGAAACTGCTGTAGCTCAGGTTGAACGCATGGCTCTTCTCGCTCTCCAGTTCAGAGTTACCTTGGCTGATGAACATCGGATTGCGGTCATCGAAGTAAGGATTCAGATACCAGATTCCGGGACGGTAGATACGCATGTCATAACCTCCGCGCAGCGTCTGCGTGGGGCCCAGCTTGATGCCCAAAGAAACAGAAGGCACCACATCGTTGAAGTTCACCTTGAAATCCTCTCCCGCCCCTACAAGATATCGTACATCCTGTGCCGTATGCTCATAGCGCACACCGGGCTTGAAAGTGAAATCTTTGTAGCGCAGCGTATACCCGAAGTAAGCCGCCAAGATGTCGTTCAGATGCTTGTAGTGGCTGCTACGGCCCTCGTTGTACTGATACTCTCCGTTGCCATCCTCACTCTTGTCTTCCGAAAAGTCGTTCTCGCTGACATTGTTACGGATGATATATTTCACGCCCGCTTCCACGGTATGCAGTTTGCCGATAGGAGTCGTATAGTCTGCCTGAAAGGTATGTTCCGTCGTATTGGTTTTGCCGAATGTGTGCGAATTGTAGAGTTGGAAAACCTCAGGCACCTGATAACGGTCCAAGTATCGGCTGTAATAATCACTCTTGTCGGGCTGTGTGTTGATTTTATAGGAAAGCGTGAACATACGGTTCTTGTTCTTCTTGGAAATGCGTTGGTAGTCCACATTTCCACGGATGGAATACCACGATCCGTCACCTTCTGAGAGTGTGCGGTAGCTGTATGCCTTCTCGTCACGCGCCTCGTTCCACATTATGGTATTGCCGTTGGACTCACTGTCGTTGCCTCCCCCATACATGCCTACAGACATGGTGAGAAGCCGCAAAGTATCTATCTCATAACTGGCTTCCAGATTGCCATGCTGGAACTGTCCACTGTTATCCGAGGAGTTGGCAGATTCCAGATACTTCTGTTCGATAGACTGATAATCTTCACGATAGTTCTCCGAATAGCTGGTAGGCTGGCTATTGTAGCTATAGTTGTAGTTGCCCGTCAATGTCAGCTTGCCCTGCTTGATGGTGGCATAGGCGCCGCCACCCATTCCCATATTGCTGGCCCGTGCACTGAAAGTAGCGGTATATCCCTCGAAGCCACTGCCCACGGTCACGATGTTGAGGATGCCTCCCACTCCTTCGGCATCGTATTTTGCTCCCGGAGAAGTAATCACTTCTATATATTTGATTGTATTGGCGGGCATACTTTTAAGCACCTCTTTGGGATTGTTGCTCATCATATTGTTGGGTTTTCCGTTGACGTGTACCTTGAAGCTGCTACTGCCATTTACTTGAATGTTGTCTTCGCCATCCACCGTCACAAGAGGCACTTTGCGAAGCATCTCTATCACGGAGTTCGTCTTGGAGTCGGGATCATCTTCAATGTTATACTCTATCTTGTCCACATCTACTTTCACCAAAGGCTTTTGGGCCACCACTTCCACCTGTCCCAATTCATTGGAGGCGTCCACGACATAGAGCGTGCCGAAGTCCACCACTTTCTCTCCTACCTTCACAGAGAAGTTCTTCACGATAGGAGTACGTCCCACGGAAGTGATGGTCATCACAAAGTTGCCCGTACCGGATACTTTTTCCTGAAACCGACCCTTCATGTCTGTCACCAGCATTTTCAAGGCTCGTGCAGGAACCTCTTTCTTCACGATTTTAATGGTAGCATAAGGTTCACCTTCCTGAGTAAGTGAGTCGAGCAAAATACCTTTAACCTGGAAAGAAGTGTTTGCTGTGTTTTGTGCCAAAGCCAGCCCGGATATCATCAACAGGTATAGCAGCACAGTCCATTTGATTCTCATTACATTTTTTGTTTTAGTGACTATTCTTGTTTATTATCTTGATATTAGACGTTTCTAATTCCGATTTTGTCACAATAGGTTTGGCAAAAATAACCTCTTTCCATACATTTACGAGATTCTCGGAGTTAAAAAAGCAAAAAGACAGCAATTTAGAGAAAATAGAAAAACAGCAACAGAGAGATGTTTGCGGCAATAACACAGCCGAATCCCCTCAATATCCACGGGCGCAAAGGGCTTTTCCCACCGGCAAAGAACAATGCGTAGCACATGTTTACCGCTATATTGCTGACAATAGCCTGCATGGTGCAAGCCGTAATCACCGGCACTGCCACGCTGCCCGTTCCTTGAAGCAGGTTCAGGATGAAAGGAGTGATGTCGCTGAAGCCCGAAACGAAGGAGAGCAGGTTCAGTCCGCCCGTGCCGGCATACACCAACGTATAGTGGGTCAGGATAGTGAACACCACAAACAGTATGGCAAAAATCAGCGCCACCTTAAACTCCAACGGGTTACTGCCCTCCTCTTCTTCCTCAGCCTGCGTGCCGTCGTCCGTCCGTTTCCGCTTGGAATGCAGATAGCATGCCACGGTGGCCGTCACCAGCGACATAATCAGCAGATAGGGATAGACAGCCAGCAACGTGTCCCAACTGAAAATGCCTATCAATATCAGGAAACGTAGGAACATCATGCTGACAGCCAGCAGCATAGCCGCCACATATTCGGGAGCATCCTGCGCAGAGGCCTTGCGGCTCTTTCGCGCCAATACGGAAATAGTGGCCGTACTGCTGTACAAGCCTCCCACGATGCCCGAAACCAGAATACCCGATTCACGGAAGACGTAGCGCTTCAACAAATAGGAAAGATAGGAAATGCCCGACACGACCACCGTGGCCAGCCAAATGCTGTAGGGCGTCAGGTTGATGCCGGGAATGAGGTTCTTGTCGGGCAGCATCGGAAGGATAATGCCGCTGATGGCAAGGAACTTGGCAAGCGTTGTCATCTCATCGTTCTTCATGCGCTGGGCCAGTTCCGTGAAGGTGTGCTTCAGCTCGGTGAAGAGCAGGACGGTCACTATGACCATGACGTAGAACCACGACGGCTGCGTGGCCACAATGGGGGCTATGCAATAGGTGATGAGCGCAATAATGATGGTAGTTACTCCGAACACATGGTACTGTGACTGCTTCACGTAATAATTCAGCCCGAGCAACAGTCCCAGCACGGCTCCCCCTCCCATGAACAGACGATAATCCGCGGGATCGAGTATATAGAGCAGATAGCCCAGAATGCCTATAAAGGTGAAGGTACGGTCGGTGCCGAAAAGTGTAGTCTCCCCTTCGCGCTTCAAGCTGATTTTCCGCTGTGAAAGCCCGATGAGTAAAGAGAATACGGTGACCAGAAGGAAAGTGACCAATTCTCTCGGCAGGTAGTCGTAAAGTTTCTCCATGACGATTAAACAAGTACGGCGTACAATTGGTTTGCTACCATGTGGTGAAAGGGTGCTTCATCAGTCGCGAGTTATAGTAACGAGCGTCTCCCGTCACCTCCCTTCCGACGAAAGCGGGTTTCACGAAAGGCTCGTCCTCCGAGGAGAGTTCCACCTCGGCCACGGTCAGCCCCTCGTTCTCGCCATAGAACTCGTCCACCTCAAAAGTATGCTGTCCGCTACGAACCAGATAGCGGGTCTTGTCGATGATGCCCGGTTCGCATAGCTTCAGCAGTTCCCGCGCTTCGTCCAATGGGATTTCCTTTTCCCACTCGTAGCGGCTGGTTCCCGATTCATTGGACGCACCCTTGATGGTGAGGAATCCCCGTCCGTCACGGATGCGCACCCGCACCGTCCGTCCACGCGCACTACTGATGTATCCCTGCACGATGCGGCTCTGTGCATAGGCTTGCGACTTGTATTCTCCCGTTACGAGGAATTTCCGTTCTATCTCCTGCGGCATGTTGTTTCCGATGGTTTTATCAGCCCCAGTAAGAATAGGCCACAAACATGGCGATGACCAGCACAATGGCTATCACTCCCATCGTCAGCATCACTTTCTTGGCCTGCTGCTCTTCCTTCTGGCTGTGCATTGCTTTCTTTTTACTTTTTCCCATGGCGTGTTTTTTAGTTTAAAGTTCAACGATGAACAAAGTAAAGGCAAATTCGGGAAGAATGCAAATGAAAGGGGAAGAATTTTCCGCAATTCTGCACGGCTTTTTCATTCAGAGGAGTTATCGGGAGTTGGAAGGAGTTATCGCCCTTCGGGCTTAGGAGTTAGAAGCCGGTACTCCGGCTGATGGGCTATACTATCGGCCTTTAACTCCCCGCTATGAATAATGCAGGTGTGAAAGCAGGCAAGCGTCCGGGAAAAAGTTTTCGTTTTGTGGAACGCCTTGCCCCGAAAAGCCCCATCGGAGAAAAAAATTGCCGTATCTTTGCAATGTCGTTAAGCTTAATACACAGAACACGAAATTATTCAAATCAAACACATTTAGAATTATGCCAGTACTTTACAAAACTATTCAATCCACGAAAGAGAACAAGGACGGAGCCAAGCTCTTCCATCCGCGCGTTGTACACACCGCCATATAAGAACAAACTTACAGCTAAATCCTGTTTCCATTTACACAAAATTTTGGACAGTGTCATAATTTTGGATTGGGGACTATAATAATGACTTTATTACTTATATGTATATCATGTCTCCTACTATCAAAGTCTTATAAAATAAGAACTGTATCATATTTGATATTATCTATATATTCCATTTTTTCATATTGGGCATGTCTGTTTTATGCTTGTTTACTATAAATATAGAACACCAAGTTTGGTATTATATCTCTATTATTATGATGACGGGAGTAAACGTTTTGATTTCTTTTAGGGGTTTGGGGATTAGTTGGAGGAAATGCCTTCCTTTGCCGTAAAAGGGATTTTATTCCTATTGTTAACAAATTTGTTCTCTGTTGTAGCGGATGTTCTTCATCCGCTGCTTCCGAACATCAGAACCTCCGGATTCAATAACTGACTGATTAAAGTGTTTCCCATCTTTATTAAGAATGGGGAACTTTAATCAGTCAGTTTATCGGAAATACTCAGTGTAATAGCATTCAGGAGGGGAACATGCTATTCTCCGCTTCCCGCGAATTCCATCAGGTAAGCTTTGATGAAGCCGTCTATCTTTCCGTCCATCACACCGTTCACGTCGCTGGTCTGGAAATTGGTGCGGTGGTCTTTCACGCGGCGGTCGTCGAAGACGTAGCTACGAATCTGGCTACCCCATTCGATTTTCTTCTTGCCGGCTTCCACCTTGGCCTGCTCGGCCATGCGGTGCTGGAGTTCCTTATCGTAGAGCATGGAACGGAGAAGGCGGAGAGCATTCTCGCGGTTCTTAGGCTGGTCGCGTGTTTCGGTATTTTCAATCAGGATTTCTTCTTCCTCACCCGTATAGGGGTCTTTGTACTGATAGCGCAGACGGACACCGGATTCTACCTTGTTGACGTTCTGTCCACCGGCGCCACCGCTCCGGAAGGTATCCCATGACATACGGGCAGGTTCGATATTCACCTCGATGGTATCATCTACCAAAGGAGTGACAAACACGGATGCAAAAGAAGTCATGCGCTTACCCTGGGCATTGTAGGGCGAAACACGCACCAGGCGGTGCACACCGTTCTCACCTTTCAGATAACCATAGGCATAATCGCCAGAAACCTCGATGGTACAAGTCTTGATACCTGCCTCGTCTCCTTCCTGAAGGTTGGCAATGGTAGCCTTGTAGCCGTGAGTCTCGGCATAGTGCAGGTACATACGCATCAGCATGCTTGCCCAGTCCTGGCTTTCCGTACCACCGGCACCGGAGTTGATTTTCAGCACACAGTCCATTTGGTCGGCTTCCTCGCGAAGCATGTTCTTGAGCTCGAGGGCTTCGACGGCAGCGATTGCCTTGGCATAGGCATCATCCACTTCCTCCTCAGTCACCAGTTCGTCCTTGTAAAAGTCGAAGGCCAACTGCACTTCATCGGCCAAAGTCTTCACCTCATTGTAGCCGGAAATCCATTGTTGCAGGCCTTTCACCTTCTTCATCTGAGCCTCGGCAGCCTTCTGATTGTCCCAAAAACCGGGAGCTTGGGTGCGAAGCTGCTCTTCTTCCACTTGTATCTTCTTTCCTTCAATGTCCAGATAGCGGTTCAACGCTTCGGTACGTTCTTTGATATCTTTCAGTTGTTCTGTGGTAATCATGAGTCTATTTACGATTTGACAATTTACGATTTGACGATTGAAGTTGGTATTATCAATCCGACTTCGGACGGCAAAGGTATGAAAAAAACGCATAATTTCGCAGCTATCAGTTCAATAAGTCGTGGTATAGAAGATGAATCCGTGCCCAGACCATTCAAAAGACAAGGTACCGAAAAAGCTTTCATTTCTTAGAAAAATCCTTGTCTACCATTGTCACATCCCATCCAGAAACGACATCGCCGTAAAGATAGTTGCCGTACTTTCATCGGTGGAGGAACCGAACGATACACCGTCTATCACATACAACGGCTGGCCACTTCCGCTTACAGAACAGTTACCACGGATAATCTCTGAAGAACCGCCCAAACCGGATGAACTCTTATTGATCTGCACACCTGCCATCTTACAGGCCAACGCGTTCATCATGTTGAGGTCTTTCACGCGTGCCAATTCGTCACCGTTCACCACTTGAGTAGAGCAAGTCAGTGATTTTTCTTTCTTTGCAATACCCAATGCCATTACCACCACTTCATCCAGCAGCTTGGCATCATTCTTTAATATGACTCTTATCGTTCCCGGAGTGATGGGAACTTCTTGTGTTATCATACCTACGAAAGACACTTGCAGTGTCGTGGCACCTGCGGGCGCATCTGTAACAGTGAATTTGCCGTCTAAATCTGTTACGCCTCCGGTAGTGCTTCCTTTTACCAATACGGAAGTTCCGATAATCGGTTCATTGCCTTCAGCTGAAATAACAATACCGGTAATGGGGGAGGAGAGAATTTTGGGCTGCTGGCAGAACCGGTGCTTTATTGCATGGTTTTAAGCAGATTACGGCATCCCCCTTCTCTCCCTCGCCTAAGAGTGAGACTTTCATTATCTACAAGAGAACTCCTCCCCGGCAACGCGACAAAAGATGATTAGTTTCTTGCGTGCAGGGAGGGGAGTTTCTTTCTGTTCAGAAGAAGGAGATAAAAAACAGACCGTCCGGCCTGGAATGAAAAAGCTTCATCCCAGGTCGGACGGTTATAAACAAAAAAACAAAGTTCTATTCTTCGTACATCCTATCAATCAGTCCTTTGTAGTTCTTTGCCACAACAGAACGTTTCAGCTTCAGCGTGTTCGTCAGCTCACCGCGTTCCATACTGAATGGTTCGGGCAGAAGCGTGAAACGCTTCACTTGCTCATAATGGGCAAATTGCTGCTGCAAGGTATCGATACGGGCACGGAACAACGCCTGTATCTTGGGATGTTGCAACAACTCATCCATATTGCCGTATGCAATGCCTTTCTCTTTGGCATAATCCTCCACAAAGCCATAAACGGGAACTATCAAAGCTGAAACAAACTTACGCTCATCGGCAATGACAGCAATCTGATCGATGTAGCGGTCTATGGCCAGCTTCGTTTCCAATGCCTGCGGCGAAATGTATTTTCCGTTGGAGGTCTTGAACAAGTCCTTGATGCGTTCCGTCAGATACAGTTGTCCGTCCTTCAGATAACCGGCATCACCCGTGTGAAACCATCCGTCACCGTCAATGGCAGCAGCCGTTGCCTCCGGTTTCTTGTAGTAGCCGGTAGTGATGGTCTTACCACGAAGAAGTATCTCGTTGTTCTCGCCGATCTTCACCTCCACATCGGGCATTACCGTACCTACGGAACCAATCTCATACCCTTCGTTGAGGAAGCAGGATACGGTAGCCATAGACTCCGTCAGGCCATAACCTACCACCATGTTGATGCCTACCGAATGTACGAACTCGCAGATTTCATCGGGCACGGCAGCACCGGCTGTAGGGAAGAAGTTTCCGTTCTCGATGCCTATCGTCCTCTTCAGCAGGGCATAAATGGTCTTTTCGTAGAACTTATACTTCAAATGGAGCATCATGGGCGGTTTTTTGCCTAAACGCAAATAGTCTATGTTGTGCGCCTTGCCCACCTTGATGGCATCCAGCATCATAGCCTTACGCAAGCCGGTTTCCTGGGCAATCTTCTCCTGCACGCCGGCATAGACCTTCTCCCAGAAACGGGGCACACTGCACATCAGCGTGGGGCGTATCTCTTTAATAGTAGTCTGGATATCCTGCGGACGTAGATTGACACAGACCTGCACACCCCGGTGGATGCAGAGGTAGGTCCATGCTTTCTCGAACACATGCGTCAACGGGAGGAAGTTCATGGAAACATCTCGGTCTGTCATGAAAGGCAGGCGGATATCATGGATGCGGAAAGCTTCCCGATAATTGAAATGATGGAGCATGACACCTTTCGGTTCACCGGTAGTGCCGGAAGTATAAAGGATATTGGCGAGGTCGTCGTCCGAAGCGGCTGAGGTACGTTGCCCTACAACGGCATCGTGCGGCAATCCTTCACCCATTGCCATAAATTCATCGAAATAGACGGAAGTCATGTCGCGGGGGTCTTTCACCACAGCACGGTCGAAGATAATGAGCTGCTGCAGGGAGTGGCAGAAGCCGAACACACTGAAAGCGGCATCATACTGAAACTGCTCGCCCACAAACAGATAGCGTATCTGTGCATCGTTGATAATATATTGTGCCTGTGCCGGTGAACTGGTGGCATACAAAGGTATGGTCACCGCCCGGTTGGCAAATGCACCGAAATCGGTAAAGAGACATTCGGGTTTATTCTGCGAGAAGATACCTATGTTCTCTTGTGGCTCTATTCCCAAAGCTACCATGGCATTGGCAGTCTGGCGTACAGTCAGCGAGAACTCCTTCCATGAGACGGGTATCCATTGCGCAGTTTCATAGTCCCTATATTTCAGGGCTATTTTGTCTCCATACTTCTCTGCCTGGCGATGCACCAGAACAGACAAATGATGATAAGTCATAACTTTTGATATTGATAAATACGGCACAAAGGTAGTGGTTTCATTTGAAACTAATTCGATATTAACGGGTAATTATTCAATATGGGTGCTCCTTTCCGTTTTTTATTCGTAAGTTTGCAGCTGGATTATTTATTTACTGAATATGATTTACGATATACCGACTTTAACTTCCGAAGCAACCGGATTGCTCAAATCACTGATAGCCATTCCTTCCCTGAGCCGCGACGAGGAGAAAGCGGCGGATTATCTGCAAGACTATATCGAGATGCAAGGCATGGCAACAGGACGTAAAGGCAACAATGTGTGGTGCCTCAGCCCGATGTTTGACCTAAAGAAACCGACCTTGCTGCTGAATTCGCATATCGACACCGTAAAACCCGTCAACGGGTGGCGGAAAGCCCCCTTTACCCCCACGCAGGAAAGTAACGGAAAGCTCTATGGGCTGGGCAGCAATGATGCCGGAGCAAGTGTTGTCAGCCTGCTGCAAGTGTTCCTCACGCTGTGCCGCACCACCCAGGCCTACAATCTGATATATCTTGCCTCGTGCGAGGAAGAAGTTTCGGGCAAAGGTGGAATAGAGTGCGTGCTACCGGAACTGCCCCCCATACAGTTTGCCATTGTAGGCGAGCCGACGGAGATGCAACCTGCCATTGCAGAAAAAGGCTTGATGGTGCTGGATGTAACTGCTACCGGAAAATCGGGACATGCTGCCCGAAACGAAGGGGACAATGCCATATATAAGGTATTGGACGATATTGCCTGGTTTCGTGATTACCATTTCCCCAAAGAATCTTCCCTGCTGGGTCCCGTGAAAATGAGTGTAACTATGGTAAATGCCGGCACACAACATAACGTCATTCCCGACCGTTGTACTTTTGTCGTAGACATCCGCAGCAACGAGTGTTATACTAATCAAGAGCTATTTGATGAAATACGGAAACACATCACGTGTGAAGCCAAAGCCCGCTCCTTCCGGTTAAGCTCCTCGCACGTAGCCCCGGAGCATCCGGTAGTGCAAAAAGCTATTGCCATGGGGTGTACTCCCTTCGGATCACCCACCTTGTCCGACCAGGCACTGATGCCCTTCCCTTCTCTGAAGATGGGACCGGGAAAAAGCGCCCGTTCACACACTGCCGACGAATTCATCTTTATCAAAGAGATTGAAGAAGCGATAGAGATGTATCTGAAGCTATTGGAAGGGACAAAAATATAAGAGGAAAGGGGTGAGCATTGTCACTTTTTATCCACACCGGGTCTCCATTTATAAACCATTGTTATCAAGCATACTGCAACAGAGGTATCTCAGTATACAATTGAGACTATCATCTGTTCAGCCACGGCTCCGGATTCAGTTTTTCCTTCTCTTTCCTCAATTGGAAGTGCAGCACCGTACGGCCATTGTCGGCCCCATCCGAGAAGATTTGTCCGAGGGTCTGTTTGGTAGTCACGTCATCACCCTGCTTCACTGAAGCCGATGACAAATTGCAATAAACAGATATATAATCTCCATGGCGGATAAGAACATTGAACAGCCCGTTCAGTTTAAAGACTGCTGCCACCTTGCCGTCGAAGATGGCGCGGGCTTGGGCACCCGGCTTTCCTTGTATATCGATGCCCTTATTGTCCAGCTTGACATTGCGCAAACCTTCCACAGAATACTGGCCGTAATGGCTGGTGATGATATACGCTCCGGTGATGGGCATCGGCAACTTACCGCGATTATTAGTAAAGTTCCCGGACAATTCACGGTCTGCCTTACTCATGGAGTAGGTTTCCAAAGGCTGTGCCTTCGACTTTGCGGGCGTAGAGGCAGTTGCTGGCTTTTCAGTTTTCTCACCAACCTTTTTACGTGCGGCAGCCTCACGGCGCGCTTCTTCTGCCGCACGCTTACGCGCTTTCTCTATCTCTTCCGCTATCAGGCGGTCAATACGTGCATTGAGCTGATTGGCTTCGCGGCGTTGCTTGTTCAGTTCGTTCTGCAATCCCCGCTGTTTCTTTTTCAGGTTGGCTACCAGCAACTTCTGTTCCTTCTCCTGTGCTTCCAGCTTGACTTTTTCCTCTTCACGTTCTTTCAGCAATCCCTCCTTGACAGCCTTCACCTGCTGAAGTTCAGTCTTCTTGCGGTTCACCTGTTCCTGCTTTTTCAACACCTCCTCGCCTTGCAGGCGTTGATAAGTAGCATATTCGCGTACGTAGCGCATGCGGCGGTAGGTCTGCGCCAGGCTCTTGGCAGAGAAGATGAACATGAGCTTCTCTTCAAAGGAACGGTTCTTATACAAATATTGAACGGACGATTCATACCTCTGCTTCTTATCCTTCAAATCACGTTGCAAACGGGTCAGTTGGCGCTCCAATGAAGACAACTCGCGCTCTATGGACTCCACATCATTATTGATAGTCAGAATATAACGTTTACGTTCTTCTATCTGTCCGGTTAGTGCAGCAAGGCCTTTCAACTGGCTTCCCACATCCTTTTGGGTGGTTATCAACAGGGTCTCCGACTCCGCTATCTGTTGCTGCAAGGCACCACGCTTGCTTTCCAGTTCCTTAATCAGCTTGTTGGACTGGGCAAGGAGCGGAGAAACCGGCAAAAGGAGGAGAAAGAAGAACAGGAGAAGCTTCATAAGTTATGAGGGATTATCCAACAACTGTCAATTATCAACTAATCAAAGGTCCATCAGCATTTCCAGCAGTTCCTCCAGCTCCACCTCTTTATATTTCTGTGAGAGCTGGGTAGGAGTCAGTACAAAAGGCTTATCCGAGAAGTTGGAAAGTTCAATCTTTCCCTTTTCCAGAGAGGGTATACCGAGTTCCTTGCCGGTAAGCACCTTCTTGCCATTGGGCTTGGAAGCGGCATAAAGCAGTTTTTCCAGATGGGCAAAATCTGCCTTCTTGGGCAGTACATTCTTCAGTTCCTTACGTGTTGCACGGACATAACGCTTTCCCATACGATCGACCAGCAGAATCTCATCCGGGGTGACTTCCATACGTGCCACCTCCGTACGAAGTATCGGCATCAAGAAGGAGATCTGCATGCATTCTTTCTTCTTCAGCTTCATCGTACCGTTCACGGTAAGAGTGGCATCTTTATGAGGTACCGTCAGCTGCACTTTGGAGGAAAGGCAGGCCGACTCTCCGGACAGAGCACCCGAGTGGCTCGAAGTCTTGCAACCGGCAAGCCCCACAGCCAGCAACATCAGCAAAGACAAAAGGCGGCATGCCCTTGCTGCATCATTATTGTTCAGTAGGTTTAGTTTCATCTGATATATATTTCTTTTTTTGTATTTTCTGTTTCAACGTATCAGAGCGATTGCCCTTATCCCAGGCTTGCTTCCAATACTTCAAGGCACCTTCGGCATCGCCCGTCATGTAATAAATGTCTCCGCAATGCTCCAAGACCACGTCGCTGCTATCCTTGTCGTTCTTTATCGCCTCGTCTATGTAGAGACGCGCCTCGGCGTAATTGCCTTTGACAAACAATATCCATGCGTATGTATCGAGATAGGTGGAATTGGCAGGTTCGGCTTTCACTGTCTTGTAGCTCATCTCTTCCGCCTTGTCCAAGTCGCGGCGTTCTACGGAAAGGTAATATGCGTAATTGTTCAAGGCACCGATGTTCGAGGGATTGTACACCAAAGCGGAATCATAAGCCGCATACGCTTCTGCATGCAGGTTCTTGCTGTGATAGGCATCACCGATAATGGCATAGAAATCTGATACGACCTCTTTCCTGCTGTCGTCCTTGACGTGCGACAAGGCCTTCTGGCAGACAGCAAGGGCATCATCCGTCCGTTCCGCCTGGTTATAGGCAATGGCCAGATAGAAATAAAACTCCAGCATATCGGGATTGGATTCGACACCGGCTTCGCACAAGTTCATTATTTCCTTGTAGTCTTCCTGACGCACAGCCTCACCCAGCAGAGTCATACGCGCTGCCGTATTGGTAGGGTCTATGGCAAGTACCTGGCGCAAAACCGGCCAGGCCTCCTTGTTCATTCCCTTGGAAAGAAGATATTGGGCATACAGCAAGGGCAATTGTGCTTCATCGGGGTCTTGCTCCATGATGCGGTCGAAAAGGGTAATGACACGGGTGCTGTCCTTGCCGGCCTGCTCATTCTGCACGATGAACTGCCGCATCACGTTCAGTTTGGTGTCCGACGCCACTTTCTTGTTCAGCAACAGCGTGTCCAGTTGCTGTTCATGCAGCTCCTTCTGCCCGGTTTCTTCGTAATAAGAAGCCAATGAGTACATGGCCATTGCATTGTCCGGCTCTTCTGCCAGCACCTTCTTGTAAATCTCATAAGCTTCTTGCTTTTTCCCGTTCTGCATATAGACATCCCCCAGCACCACTTGATAGCGCCTGTCGTTGGGATACTCTTCTACCAGACTTTCTATTTCACGGAAGGCGCTCTTGTCGTCCTTCTTTTGCAGATAAATGCGGAACTTCTCCATGCTGAGCTGTTCATTCTTACCCATCCGCTCTTCGAGCTTGTTCAGTATACCGATAACTTTGTCATACTCCTCCTGCCGGTTATAAATCTCGAGCAGGTTGTACAGCGGCTCCATCTTGTCCGAAAAACGTACCGCCATATCCTCCAGCAAGGTAGAGGCTTTCTCCGTTTCGTTTTGCTGCATATACAGATTGGCCAGTCCCTGGGCATACCAGTAATTGTCGGGAGCATTCTCCACCGCCTTTTCCAACGCGGCCAGCCCCAACGGCACCTGCTTGAGAAACATGTAGTATTGGGCCATCTCATACAAGGCCGATGAAGCGTTCGGATTTATTGCCAGGCAATGCTGCAGGATGTCGAAAGCCGCGTCATAGTCTTTCTGTACTTTCAAGCGGGCTGCTTCGAGAAAGAAGTAGTCGTAACGGCGCTGCTGTTCAGGGGTGAGTTGCGGCGGAAGCTGTTCCGGTTTCCTGCCCGCCTTCTTCTTTTCCTTCTTGGCAGCGGCATGGGATGCGACAACGGGAGCCACACCGGCCGTCATACCGCCAACGATTCCCCCAATCAATGCCCCGCAAGAGGTGAGCCAGGGAAAGGCCGCCAATAGGAGCATGAATATTTTCAGTCTGATTCTCATCTATTTAGCTACAAATTCTTAACTTATAAAATCCCGTTTGACAAGCACTTGTGTCTGACGTGACAGATACAAGCCTTTGTTGCGACAGACACCCGTGTCTGAGCCGACAAGCACAAGTGTCTGTCAAACGGGGCAATATCCATTCATTTTTTACCTGTGTGTCCGAAGCCTCCGGCACCACGTTCCGTTTCATCCAGCACTTCCACTTCCTGCCAGACTGCCTGCTCATGACGCGCTATCACCATCTGGGCAATTCTTTCCCCATCTTCAATAACAAAGGTTTCCGCGGAAAGGTTGACGAGAATCACACAGACTTCTCCCCGGTAATCGGCATCGATTGTTCCGGGAGAGTTCAGCACGGTAATCCCTTTCTTGATGGCCAGTCCGCTGCGCGGACGCACCTGCGCCTCATATCCTTCCGGAAGAGCGATGTAAAGGCCCGTAGGCACCAGGCAGCGCTGCATCGGAGCCAGCGAGATAGGTTCATTAAGGTTTGCACGGATATCCATTCCCGCAGACAACTCAGTGGCATAAGCCGGAAGCGGATGCTTTGATTTATTGATGATTTGTACGTTCAGCATGATGTCATTTACGATTTGACGATTTACAATTGGAGCTACTTCTATTCTTACGGTTCGAGTAATTCAAGTTTCGCGATTCATTTGTGTTTCACTACGGTTCTTTCATTCAAAGAAGTTAGGGAGCTAACAGAAGCAACTCAATTGAGTTACCCCCTAATGACTCCTTTAAATGAAAGAGCCGTGGCATTTCACTACAAACTTGGGCGAAAATACGACTTTTTACACAAAATAGTGATACATTTGCAGTTAAATAATAGTAACTTCAATCGTAAACATCAAATCGTCAAATAGTAAATAGCCTCATGATGAATTGGAATACGCTCATATCTGCCAAACGTTTCGGACTGGAAGAGTTCCATCAGGAACGTCGTGAAAACCGCTCGGAGTTCCAACGGGACTATGACCGCCTCGTCTTCTCCGCACCCTTCCGGCGTCTGCAAAACAAGACCCAGGTATTCCCTCTTCCCGGTAGCGTATTTGTCCACAACCGGCTGACGCACAGCCTCGAGGTATCATGCGTAGGCCGTTCGCTGGGCAACGATGTATCGAAAGCCCTCATTGCCCGCCACCCGGAGTTGCAAGGCAGCTACCTCACCGAAATAGGCTCTATCGTTTCCGCCGCCTGTCTGGCACATGACTTGGGAAATCCTCCTTTCGGACATTCGGGAGAACGTGCCATCTCCACCTTTTTCTCCGAAGGAAAAGGAATGCCCCTGAAAGAACAACTGACACCCGCGCAATGGGAAGACCTTACCCATTTTGAAGGAAATGCAAACGCTTTCCGCCTGCTCACCCACCAGTTCGAGGGAAGACGAAAGGGAGGGTTCGTACTCACCTACTCCACCCTGGCAAGCATCGTGAAATATCCCTTTTCATCGAGTCTTGCAGGCAAGAAGTCCAAATTCGGTTTCTTCACCACAGAGGAAGAAAGTTTTCGCCGTATAGCAGAAGAACTGGGCATAAAGAAACTGAACGACAACCCGCTAAAGTATGCCCGCCACCCGCTAGTCTATCTTGTAGAGGCCGCCGACGACATCTGCTACCAGATGATGGACATCGAGGATGCCCACAAGCTGAAAATCCTGACCACGCAGGAAACCAAAGAACTGCTTCTCTCCTACTTCTCGGAAGAACGCCAGGCGCACCGGCTGAAAACGATGGAGATAGTGAGCGATACCAATGAACAGATAGCCTATCTGCGTTCCAGCGTCATCGGGTTGCTCATCAGAGAATGCGTTCAAGCCTTTACCGACAATGAAGAAAAGATTCTGAAAGGAGAATTTGAAGGAAGCCTCATCAACCATATATCCGAAGTGCCCGCCAATGCCTACAAGCATTGTGCAGACATCTCGATGAAGAGGATTTACCGCTCACGCGACGTACTGGACATCGAGCTTGCAGGTTTCCGCATCATCAGCACCCTGCTCGAGCTGATGATAGATGCCGTATGTTCTCCGGAAAAGGCCTATTCGCAACTGCTCATCAACCGCGTATCGGGCCAGTACAATATAAAAGCGCCTGTACTCTACGAAAGAATACAGGCGGTATTGGATTACATCTCCGGAATGACGGATGTATTTGCGCTCGATTTATACAGGAAGATAAACGGGAATAGCTTGCCAGCGGTGTAGGAGACTACACCCGACAAGCTAAAACTTTTTATAATGTTCAAATTCATCCATATATAATCGTTCCAAAGACTTATTGCCAACCGGGCTACCAACAAGCAGAACTTCCTTGTTCGCATTCAACAGGAAAGTTCCAAAGGCCTCATCAGAAGGCAATTGGTTCATTTTATTAAAATCTCCGTTTTTATCAATACAAACCGGATAACTGAAATCATCTCCCCTCAAAATCCATATCAATTCTTTCATATTTTTTGACTGAATATAAAAAAGCAGTGATACCATTCCAGGATATTTCATTTCCAATCTATTCATAAAATCCTTCCATTCCAATGCCCGAAGCCTACACTCGACACAACCAGCAGAATCAATATAATTGACTATCGTATAAGGAAGCTTTGGGAAACAGAACACAGTGTCTCTTCCCATACGAGTAAAAACTCCATCTGTTGGAAATTGAATCTCTTTTCCAATCCAACTTTCCACATCGGCAATTTTGCTTTCTTTTTCAACGTCCCGACAAGAGGTTAAGAGCATCATGCAAAATAACAAACCACAAATTCTCATTCTCTATTCTTAAATTTAAAGAGTAAAAGAACCGGATTGGCATCTTCTGGCAAAGCACGCAACTTTTCCACTTTCTTCGTATCAGAAATTGCATGAAGCACTTTTTCCGCTTTTTTATCTGCCGGATTAAAATAAGAAACAAAAGATTGTTCTGCTATCGCACAAACGCCCATAGCCGGAATGCTTGCCACATCTTTGGAACTCACATAATATTTCATTCCACTTTTCTTATCAATCATACCATAGCTGGCAGGAATTGATTGGAAAACAATAAAGATACAGTCATCAGTCTCATAGCAAGCAGACACATCCGCTATATATTGAAAACTTTTCTGAATCTGTTCTTCCGGATCGCTTTGCGCCCACAATTTCACCTCTTCTTCCGTTGGAATCTTCTTGGAAGAGAAACTGATACAGGAATCAGCCTTACCTTCCTCCAACCGATAAATATACGAATTAAAACGCTCATAATAATACACTTTATCATCTGAACGAAAAATATAATGTTTGGCTCTATAAGGCAATTTATTACCTTCCAGCAAAAGTTTGTTCTTCAACACCATAGTCTTTTCTTTTTCCTTACTCCAAACTACCAAATTCTGGCGAGCCTCTCCTTCTTGATAGACAAGCCCCAGATAGACTGAATTTCCTACTACCGCAAAATCAAGGAAATATGCTCCTATCCGATTGACCTCATAATTATTTTCATCACCACTTCTATACATAATGATACTTTGGGTAGCCCAATCCGCCAAATAAATATTTCCTTCCCCGTCAACATCCATATCACACGGTTCGGTATATTCACCAGGTCCTTGCCCTATCTTATGAATGGATTTTAGAAAATTCCCCTGTCTATCGAACAATAGAACCTTTTTCCCTATTTTATCAAAGATATAAAACGTTTTATTGCAATACAACACCTTGTCTATATCAGCAATCAGCGATGCATCGTTCGTCTCCAAAGGAATACATTCCACATCTGTTATTTCCGGCAATAGCTGCAAGGCAGTATCCAAATTCATCGAATAAGCTGTTTGTAAGTCTTTATGTCCCTTATTACCACAAGATAAGCACATAAAAGGTGCTAACATTAAAAAAAGTAGATGCTTCATAAATATACAAATTTAAAAATGAAGGGTATGCCTTGATATCACAAGCAGCATACCCTCTATCCTTTCAACCACAACAAAGTCAATTACGGGGATTAGAAACTATAACATGAACCGTACCTGCATTACAAATCTGCGATGTTCCAGACATACAAGTTGTAATTTCATCAAAAGTCGTCACAGTTTCTGATACTTCGAAATTCACCTGGCGAACAATAGGAGTTCCCGTTTTAGCACTGGCAGCAGACAAGCTCTCCACATTTTGCTCAGCAACATTACCTCTTTGTGAAGAATAAACATTTGCTCCTACCAATATTAGCCCAAACAATGCAAACAAAACCTTCATAATGCTTTTCATAATACCTCCTTTTTAAAGGAATTAATATGACAAATATAAACAAAATAAACAAAATAAACAAGATATGCAAATATTCAGACTATATTTTAAGATTGGCAATCCCATTACAAGCATTGGGAACACAATAAATAGAACATTTAGGTATAGGCGGATGATGCGCCCAGATTAATCGTCTGAGCTAGCCATTGATATTCATGATGTCTATCTGCTTGTGATAAATCATACTTGAAACCATACGGCACCTCTTTAAAACCTATTGAATCTCATCCCAACAACTTCTTAGGAAAAGTCACTTACCAAAACCGGTCGAGTCTGACTTTAAAACAGGAAAAGCGTAGCAAACGGCCTTTCAGCCGGTTTGCTACGCTTCACACTATTCTCTCTGATATTTCTTTCAAGAAACTACCTTATTCGCTCCCGACGTAAACTTGCACGCCTCCGGTTCGTTCGCTATGAATGACTCGATGTGACGGATACGCTTATCTGCCAGAATCTCGTCCACAGCAATCAAGATGCCCGTTTCCTCCACATCACCGAAACCGTAATTGATGGCTGTACCGAACATGCGCATGGTAGGGCTAAGACTCATATAGGCATTCACCAACGGAGGAATATTGTAACCCACCTTACGGATTTCACAATTCAAAATCTTATAGTCTTCCTTAAAAGATTCTTTACAGAAGAGAGCATCCAATTCATTCTCGTCCGATTCCAGAATCAACGGTTTCATCGGAGTAATCAAATTGTCCTTATCGGCAAAATGCTTCCGAAGGAAATAAAGAATCTTATCACGGCTCTGACGGTGATAGCTGGGATACATGGTCACCTTTCCGAAGAAATATTTCACATTGGGCATGACTACCGTCAGTGCGCCCAAGCCATCCCACAGATTATCCAATGCAAACAGTCCCTTACTGTCGGTACGCGTAGACTGATACTCCAACGTAACAAAAGACCGCCCCAGCTCGATAGTCATAGGAAGATAATCCTTCAGGAACTTGTCCGAGAAGTTGAACATGTGGGCAGTGGCCAGAATAGGAGCTCCCTGCGCGTCGAAACGCACATCCGTACCCAAGATATAACGGTATCCTCCCAAGATTTCTTCGGCTTCCGGATTCCATACAATGAGCTGCTTGTACGGGTTGTCCATGATGTCATATTCGTCAATATCCATTGACTTGCCCGTTCCTCCTCCCGCAGCGCGGAATGCAATCTCGCGCAAACGGCCGATTTCCTTCATGGTATTCGGAGAGTCTTGGGCAGTAATGATATATATCTGGTTATGACTTCTATTAGTCATACGCAGGCGCTTCTCCTCAGTCAACTCCGCTTTCAGCAGTTCCTTGCTTATCGGTGCAATTACATCTTCCATATTTCTTTGTTAGTAGTTCTTCTTTAAATACAAATACAGTCTCTCTACAATTTATATACAATATCCTTCACATATTGCGCCCATCCGGCCGGAGTTTTCGATTTGTCGAAAGTTTGCCAGGGGATAGGTTTCCCTATGGTGATGGTAAATGTCTTATGACGGTTCTTCAGCATTTCATCTGCCAAGTAGAGCATGGCTATATTGAACTTGATGCCCAACATCTTACAAAAATTGGCAAGATTATAAAAGAAGTTGGAGTTCCGCCCCTCGAAGTGGATGGGAACTACATCACGGTGGGCTTCGACACTCTTCACGATAAAGGTCTTTTTCCAATCCAAGTCACGGATGACCCCATTCTGCCTACGCGAACAAAGCCCTGCGGGAAACATGATGAGCTGATTATCCGAAGCAAATCCCGCCTCCACCATCCTCGGGAAGTCCTTGGCCTGCTTTCCCGTCTTGTTAATGGGGATGCAGAGCGGTGCCAGTCCGTGCAGGTTCATCAGCAAGTCGTTAACCATATATTTCACCTTGCCACCATAAAAGGTGCCCAGGACATAACCCAACGCCACTCCGTCCTGCCCACCCAAAGGATGGTTGGATACAAAAGTATAAAGTCCTTCTTTAGGCAGATTCTCCTCCCCCTTTACCACAATATTGGCATCAAGGAACTCCAGACAAGCCTTCAGAAAATCTACACCGACTTTATCTTTCGACTCCCGCAAAAAGACATTCAATTCCTTTTGATGAACGATATGCTTCAAATAAGAAACCACGAACTTGGGGATATACTTAGACTGCTTCGGAGCCTTTTCCCGAAGTATTTTGTCTATGTCAATCAAAAATAAAGAGTCGTCAGCCATTCTTCTTTTGATGAAATGAATGCGCAAAATTAACTTATCTTTTTAATTAATCGCAAAAAAATGACAGAAAACTGCACCCAAAATCTATCAAATAGCACCTAAAAACTATCAATCGACAGTTTCTCCCCCCGAAAGTGTGTTCGAAATCCATCTGCCCGGAATTCAAGATTCCCTTCTCCATCATCGCCTCATCTCTTATATTTCGCGCATAAACTCATTCAAGCCGTTACGCTTCCACGATAATATTATATACAAAATCAGGATAGCTATTCTTGGTCGCACACCGGATTAAGTTCTATTTAAATTCCTTCATAACCAGCCGGCTGCAACTTATCCCCAATACAACAAGAAACCACAACAAACTGATAGATTTCATTTATAGGAATCAAATTGAAAGAAACGCATAAAAACAATGCACTGAAAACTAACTAAAACCACCCGAAAACTGCCAATTGTTAGATTTTAGCTCAAAAGAAGTTTGATTTCCACCTGCCAGAAAGAAGAATCACCCGTAGTTTTGCATCATCAATAAAACGAACGATAAATTTAAAAATATCCATTATGAATAACAGAACATTTACCCAAGACCTGCTCGGAGTTCAAAACGACTTATTACGCTTTGCATACAAATTAACCTCCAACCGCGAAGAGGCCCACGACCTGCTTCAAGAGACATCATTAAAAGCTCTGGACAATGAAGAGAAATATACACCTGATACCAACTTTAAAGGATGGATATATACCATCATGCGCAATATTTTCATCAACAATTACCGCAAAGTGGTACGCGACCAGACGTTTGTAGATACCACAGACAATCTCTATCACCTGAACACGCCACATGACCTCGCACTCGACAGCACAGAGAGCGCCTACGACCTGAAGGAAATGCACCGCATTGTCAATGCCCTGCCACGTGAGTACAAGATTCCTTTCTCCATGCACGTTTCCGGTTTCAAGTATCGTGAAATCGCAGAAAAGCTGGGACTCCCACTTGGAACAGTAAAAAGCCGCATCTTCTTTACCCGCCAGAAACTGCAACAAGAACTGAAAGATTTCAGATAAAAGAGTAGGACCAACAAAGAATTGTTTATCGATTGGCCGGATAAAAAGTAAACACGTTTATCTTGGGCAATCATAAGACACCAATCAAGATACCTAAAGAGAAACATATGCCTACACCGGGGATATCCATGCTATGTGGCTCCGGTGCACAGGTGCGACCCTACGTACAGTCTCAGCCAATGTGCGGTGCGGCAGCATCCAAATGCCCGTGTGACCGCCTTTCCACCCGACACATCTCCTGCCTGCTTACTCAGCCTGATTTTCATCCTGAAAGCCATCATCTCCTCACTGTTTTTTTTAGAGAAACCGCACAAATCCCCCACCAGCAAAGCATTTCAGAAGTAGCTTCATTATCAAACGAATAAACTATCAACAAGGTGTTGAAAACTTCTTCTTAAGATTTTAGTCAAAAGATTGTGGGGAATTGTGGGGAAATGCGTACTTTTACCGTCGCTTATTATAATAAGGTAAAAAATGATACAATTCTTAGGCAACATCGAGGCTAAGGCAGATGCAAAAGGAAGAGTTTTCATCCCTGCTACTTTCCGGAAACAGCTGCAGGCCGCTTCTGAAGAAAGACTCGTATTGCGCAAGGACGTGTATCAGGATTGCCTGGTGCTCTACCCGGAAAGTGTATGGTTTGCCACTCAAAACCAACTTCGCCACCGGCTGAATAAATGGAACGCCAAGCAACAAATGATTTTCCGCCAGTTCGTAAGTGACGCGGAAGTCGTGACCCCTGACGGGAACGGACGCATCCTGCTCCCCAAACGTTACCTGCAAATGGCGGGTATACAAAGTGATGTCCGCTTCATTGGCGTGGACAACACTATAGAGATTTGGGCCAAGGAACGTGCCGACCAACCATTCATGACCCCCGACGAGTTCGGCGAGGCTCTTGAAGAACTGTTGGGAGACGAAAATATTTGTTGTGACGAAAACAAGCTATAAACAACAGATGATGAAAGAAGAAATAACATATCATACCCCCGTATTGCTGATGCCAAGCGTAGATGCAATGAACATCCGCCCGGACGGCACGTATGTAGACGTGACGTTTGGCGGAGGAGGGCATTCGCGCGAGATACTGTCACGTCTGGAAGACGGCGGCCGGCTGTTAAGCTTCGACCAGGACGAGGATGCGGAACGCAACATTGTGAACAACCCGCATTTTACATTCGTACGCAGCAACTTCCGCTACCTGCACAACTTCCTACGCTATCACGGCATTGAAAAAGTGGATGCCATACTTGCCGACCTCGGCGTATCTTCCCATCATTTTGATGACAGCGAACGGGGATTCTCCTTCCGTTTCGACGGGGCACTGGATATGCGTATGAACAAGCGTGCCGGCCTGACTGCTGCCGACATTGTAAATACTTGCGAAGAAGGAAAGCTGGCCGATATCTTTTATTTGTATGGCGAGCTGAAAAACAGCCGGAAACTGGCATCTGTCATTGTCAAGGCACGGGCAACGCAGAGAATTGCCACCATCGGTGAATTCCTGGAAATCGTTAAGCCACTCTTCGACCGCGAACGTGAGAAGAAAGAACTGGCAAAGGTATTTCAAGCATTGCGCATTGAAGTAAACCAAGAAATGGAGGCACTGAAGGAAATGCTATATGCAGCAACCAAAGCACTAAAGCCGGGAGGTCGCCTAGTGGTGATAACCTATCACTCCTTGGAAGACCGTATAGTGAAGAATATCATGAAAACCGGCAATGTGGAAGGCAAAGCCGAAAAAGATTTCTTCGGGAATGTGCTGACCCCGTTCCGGCTGGTCAACAACAAAGTAATCGTACCGGACAAGGAAGAGATAGAACGCAATCCGCGTTCGCGAAGTGCCAAACTGAGAATTGCAGAAAAAGTAATGAACAATCAGTGACTAGCAATGGAAAAGAAGCAAGAAGAAAAGAATACGGAGAAGGTGAAAAAACGCACCTCACTGAAGAACATCATCGGAGGCGACATACTGGCCACAGACTTCTTTCGCCGCCAAGCCGGATTGCTGTTCCTTATCATAGTGCTTATCATTATTTACATCAACAACCGTTACGAATGCCAACTGCAGCTGATTGAGATAGACAATCTTAAAAAAGAGCTGATAGACATCAAGTACGACGCCTTGACACGTAGTTCAGAATTGATGGAACGGAGCCGCCAATCGCGCATCGAGGAATATATCGCCACCAAAGAAAGCGATTTGCAGACTTCCACTAATCCGCCGTACTTACTAAAATAATGGAGAATTGAGACTAAAGTAATTTCAATAGTACATCGTAAATCGTTAAATCGTAAATAACATTGGCTGTAAATCAAAAAAACATAATGAACCGTTACTTCTTCGTCGTCCTACTCATAGGGCTGACGGGGATAGCTATTGTCGTGAAAGGCGCCATGATTATGTTTGCCGAGCGACAGTACTGGCACGATGTAGCCGACCGCTTCGTAAAAGAGAATGTAACGGTAAAGCCCAACCGGGGAAATATTCTGTCCTCGGATGGCAAACTGATGGCAAGTTCTCTGCCGGAATACAAAATCTTCATGGATTTTATGTCGAGCGAAAGAGATGAGAAGCGCCGCAAAAAAGACCAACAGCGTAAGGATTCTATCTGGAAAGCCAATTTCGATTCTATCTGTATCGGGCTTCATCAAATTTTTCCGGACATCAGTACTGCCACCTTCAAAAACCATCTGCGCAAGGGGCGGGAAATGAAGAGCCGGAACTACAACATTCTTCCCAACCGCAACCGGCGCATCTCTTACATTCAGTATAAGGAAGCCAAACGGTTACCCGTATTCAAGATGAACAGATACAGAGGCGGTTTCCACGAACAGATATATAACCAGCGTAAAAAACCATTCGGTTCTTTGGCTGCCCAAACCTTGGGCCGTCTTTATGCCGATACGGCCATGGGAGCCCGCAACGGCATTGAGTTGGCCTTCGATACCCTACTGAAAGGACGGAACGGTATTACCCACCGCCAGAAGGTGATGAACAAATACCTAGACATCATAGACCTTCCCCCGATAGATGGTTGTGACATCATATCCACCCTCGACGTAGGCATGCAGGACATCTGCGAAAAAGCCCTGGTGGACAAGCTGAAGGAAATCAATGCCAACGTCGGAGTAGCCGTACTGATGGAAGTGGCTACCGGAGAAATAAAGGCCATTGTCAACATGATGAAAGCCGGGGACGGCAATTACTATGAAATGAACAGTAATGCCATCAGCGATATGTTGGAACCGGGCTCCACCTTTAAGACAGCCTCCATTATGGTGGCACTGGAAGACGGGAAAATAACCCCGGATACCGAAGTAGACACGGGCAACGGCATTATGAATATGTACGGCAGTAAGATGAGAGATCACAACTGGCGCCGGGGAGGTTACGGAAAGATAGATGTGACACGTATTCTGGAAGTTTCTTCCAATGTGGGTGTCTCCTACCTCATCGACAAGTACTACAAGGATAATCCGCAAAAGTTCGTGGACGGTTTGAAGCGTATGAGCATCAACCAGCCGCTTCATCTGCAAATACCCGGCGAAGGGAAGCCCAACATCAAAGGACCTAAAGAACGTTATTTTGCCAAAACGACTTTGCCATGGATGAGTATCGGTTACGAGACCCAGATACCTCCCATAAACATACTGACCTTCTACAATGCCATAGCCAACAACGGAACCATGGTACGCCCCAAGTTTGTGAAAGCAGCGGTAAAGGACGGTGAGGTAGTGAAAGAATATCCTACGGAAGTAATCAATTCCAAGATATGTTCCGACCGTACCCTGACACAAATCCGTGAAATCCTTCAGAAAGTGGTGTCACAAGGACTGGCAAAACCTGCCGGCAGCAAACAGTTCTCCGTATCAGGCAAGACGGGTACGGCACAGATTTCACAAGGAGCAGCCGGATATAAAGCGGGACGCGTGAACTATCTGGTAAGTTTCTGCGGCTATTTCCCTTCGGAAGCACCCAAATACAGTTGTATAGTTTCCATCCAGAAGCCCGGGTTGCCGGCTTCGGGCGGCTTGATGGCAGGTAGTGTCTTTGGGAAAATAGCGGAAAGAGTTTATGCCAAAAATCTGCGTTTTGACATACGCAATGCTATAGACAGTACCACCAATGTGATTCCTCCTGTGAAAGCCGGAGAGATGAACGAAGCACTTCTTGTATTGAACGATTTGAAAGTACCCGTTCAGAAACAGTTCTCCGGAGAAAGGAGAAAGGAACAATGGGGGCATACACAAGCTGCCCCGGCAGCAGTCATCCTGCAAGACCGGGAACCGGCCTCAGGCACCGTGCCCAGCGTGGTCGGTATGGGAGCGAAAGATGCAGTCTACCTTTTAGAGAGCAAAGGACTGAAAGTAAGACTAAGCGGAGTGGGACGGGTGAGGAACCAATCCATAGCAAGCGGTAGCCGGATAGTGAAAGGACAGACCATAGCCCTGACTCTACGTTAACATGAGAATAAACAAGATTTGGATACACATTATATATAATAAGGTATGAAATTAAGTGATTTGTTGAAAACAATACAACCGGTTCAGGTTATCGGAAATACAAGCATGGAAATAACAGGAGTGAATATAGACTCCCGCCTGATAGGAACCGGACATCTGTTCATGGCCATGCGTGGTACACAGACCGACGGACATGCCTATATCCCGGCTGCTATCGACAAAGGGGCTGTTGCAGTATTGTGTGAGGAATTGCCGGAAGAGCTCAGAACCGGCATCACCTACATTCAGGTGAAAGACAGTGAAGATGCTGTAGGAAAAGTAGCCACCACTTTCTATGGTGACCCTACATCCAAGATGGAACTTGTCGGTGTGACCGGAACCAATGGAAAAACGACCACCGCTACCTTATTATATAATACTTTCCGCTACTTCGGCTATAAAGTCGGACTGGTTTCCACCGTATGCAATTACATCGACGACCAGCCCGTACCGACCGAACATACCACTCCAGACCCTATCACCCTGAATCGTCTGCTTGGCAAAATGGCCGATTCCGGCTGTAAATACGCCTTCATGGAAGTCAGCTCCCACTCCATTGCCCAGAAGCGCATCAGCGGTCTGAAGTTTGCCGGTGGTGTTTTCACTAATCTGACCCGCGACCACCTAGATTATCATAAGACAGTGGAAAATTACCTCAAGGCCAAGAAGAAATTCTTCGACGAACTGCCAAAAGGAGCTTTCAGCTTGACCAATCTGGATGACAAGAACGGACTTGTGATGACACAAAATAGCCGTTCAAAGATATACACCTACTCCTTGCGTAGTCTCAGCGACTTCAAAGGCAAAATCCTGGAATCCCATTTCGAGGGAATGTTACTTGACTTCAACAACCATGAATTGGCAGTGCGTTTCATCGGAAAGTTCAATGCCTATAACTTATTGGCAGTATTCGGTACCGCCGTATTGCTAGGCAAGAAAGAAGAAGATGTACTGGTTGCCCTCAGCACGCTACATCCGGTAACCGGCCGCTTCGACACCATCCGTTCACCGAAAGGCTTCACCGCCATTGTGGACTATGCACATACTCCGGACGCACTGGTCAATGTATTGAACGCCATTCACGGAGTGCTGGAAGGAAAAGGGAAAGTTATTACCGTTGTGGGCGCCGGTGGCAACCGCGACAAGGGAAAGCGCCCCATCATGGCCAAAGAATCTGCCCGTTTGAGCGACCGGGTCATCATCACCTCCGATAACCCGCGCTTTGAAGAGCCGCAGGACATCATCAATGACATGCTGGCAGGTCTGGATAAAGACGACATGCAGAAAACAATCAGCATCACCGACCGCCGCGAAGCCATCAAAACAGCCTGCATGCTGGCACAACCGGGAGACGTAATTCTCGTTGCAGGCAAGGGGCATGAGAATTATCAGGAGATTAAAGGTGTCAAACACCATTTTGACGATAAAGAAATATTAAATGAGATCATGTGCTAATATACCAATGTGCCAATAGCCATGTGGTATTGTAGAAAACCGCATTCCTTATTAATTAGCATATCGGCACATTAAAACAATTAAATAATTAGAATCATGTTATACTACATATTTCAATGGTTAGACAAATATGACTTCCCCGGTGCGGGCATGTTCGGCTATACATCCTTCCGTTCGTTGATGGCAATCATTCTGGCATTGCTCATTTCGAGCATTTGGGGAGACAAGTTCATCAACCTGCTGAAACGCAAGCAAATTACCGAGACGCAACGCGATGCCAACATCGACCCATTCGGTGTGAACAAAGTGGGAGTACCCAGCATGGGCGGTGTCATCATCATTTTTGCCATACTCATTCCTTGCTTGTTACTGGGTAAATTGAGCAATATTTATATGATATTGATGCTGATTACCACAATCTGGTTAGGGTCGCTTGGCTTTGCCGACGACTACATCAAGATATTCAAAAAAGACAAGGAAGGGCTGCACGGCAAGTTCAAAATCATCGGTCAAGTAGGTTTGGGACTTATCGTCGGACTGACTCTTTACCTCAGTCCGCAGGTGGTTATCCGCGAGAACATAGAAATGGAGAAGTCGGACGGACAGATAGAAGTGGTGCATGCCGCCAAAGAAATCAAGGCAACCCAAACCACCATCCCATTCTTCAAAAGCAATAACTTCGATTATGCCGATTTAGTGAGTTTCATGGGTGAACATGCCCAGACAGTAGGTTGGATACTGTTTGTGATTATCACGATTTTTGTAGTTACCGCCGTCAGCAACGGTGCCAATCTGAATGATGGAATGGACGGAATGGCAGCAGGAAACTCCGCCATTATCGGACTGACCTTGGGAATACTCGCCTACGTGTCGAGCCACATTGAATATGCCGGTTATCTGAATATCATGTACATTCCCGGCTCAGAAGAGTTGGTAATCTTTATCTGCGCCTTTATCGGTGCGCTTATCGGCTTCTTGTGGTACAATGCCTATCCGGCCCAAGTATTCATGGGTGATACGGGCAGCCTGACCATTGGAGGAATCATCGCAGTATATGCCATCATTATTCACAAGGAACTGCTGATACCCATCCTTTGCGGTATCTTCCTCGTGGAGAACCTCTCGGTCATCCTGCAACGCTTCTACTACAAGGCAGGCAAGCGGAAAGGCGTGAAGCAACGCCTCTTCAAGCGAACGCCAATACACGACCACTTCCGCACCTCCATGAACCAGATAGAGCCAGGATGCAGCGTGGTATTCACCAAACCAGACAAGTTGTTCCATGAATCCAAAATCACCATCCGCTTCTGGATTGTGACGATTGTATTGGCAGCGATAACGATTATAACATTAAAAATCAGATAATGCGGGGTGCATCCGCACATTTCCCACATTGACATATTAGCATATAAAGATTATGAGTAGAATTGTAGTATTAGGAGCTGGCGAAAGCGGCGCAGGTGCTGCCGTACTGGCCAAAGTGAAAGGTTTCGACACGTTCGTCTCCGACATGTCCGCCATCAAAGACAAATACAAGGAACTGCTGGATAAATACGGCATTGCCTGGGAAGAGGAACACCACACAGAAGAGCTGATTCTGAATGCTGACGAAGTGGTGAAAAGCCCCGGTATCCCCAACGACGCTCCGCTCATTATGAAATTAAAGGAAAAAGGTACGCCCGTCATCTCTGAGATAGAGTTTGCGGGACGATACACTAACGCAAAGATGGTCTGTGTCACCGGCTCGAACGGAAAGACAACAACCACCTCGCTCATTTATCACATCTTCAAAAGTGCAGGCCTGAACGTCGGCCTCGCCGGCAACATCGGCAACAGTCTGGCTTTGCAGGTGGCCACAGAGCAGCATGATTACTACGTCATTGAGTTGAGTTCCTTCCAGCTGGACAATATGTATAACTTCCGTGCCAACATTGCCGTACTGATGAACATCACTCCGGACCACTTGGACCGCTACGACCACTGCATGCAAAAATATGTGGACGCCAAATTCCGCATCACTCAAAATCAGACACCGGAAGATGCTTTTATCTTCTGGAACGACGACCCCATCATCAAACGCGAACTGGACAAGCATGGCCTTCGCGCCCATCTCTACCCGTTTGCTGCCGTAAAGGAAGACGGGGCCATCGCATACGTGGAAGACGGTGAAGTGGAAATCAACGAACCGATAGCTTTCAACATGGAGCAGGAGGAATTGGCGCTTCACGGTACACACAACCTATACAACTCGTTAGCCGCCGGTATCTCGGCCAATTTAGCCGGCATCCGGAAAGAATATATCCGCAAGGCCTTGTCCGACTTCAAGGGAGTGGAACACCGGCTGGAGAAAGTAGCCACCATACGTGGCGTGAACTTCATCAACGATTCCAAGGCAACGAACGTAAACTCCTGCTGGTATGCCCTGCAAAGCATGGCTGGCAAAACCGTACTTATCCTTGGTGGTAAGGACAAAGGAAACGATTATACGGAAATCGAAGACCTTGTACGCGAAAAGTGTTCCGCCCTGGTATATTTAGGATTGCACAACGAAAAGTTACACGACTTCTTCGACCGCCTGGGATTGCCCGTAGCTGATGTTCAGACCGGCATGAAGGATGCCGTAGAAGCAGCCTTCAAACTGGCAAAGAAAGGTGAAACTGTGTTGCTTAGCCCTTGCTGTGCCTCCTTCGATCTCTTCAAGAGCTATGAGGACCGCGGCGACCAATTCAAAGCATGTGTCAGGGCTCTATAAGTTACGGATGCCGTAACAAGAACGGCAACTTTTAATACTTTAATTATTAATTTTTAATTTGCGAAGCATTGGATTTATTAAAGAGCATATTCAAAGGGGACAAAGTGATTTGGATGATTTTCCTCTTTCTTTGCCTCATCTCCATAATAGAGGTGTTCAGTGCATCGAGCACGCTAGTCTATCAAAGTGGCAACCACTGGGGGCCCATCACGCGCCACACCATCTTCCTAATGATAGGCACCTTGTTCGTGGTGCTGTTCCACAACATCCCCTACAAATGGTTTCAAGGCATTCCTTACTTGCTGTTCATACCTACACTTATTTTCCTAATCATGCTGTTGGTGTGCAACGACCTAAGCATAGCCGGAGTGCTGGTTATCGAAAAGACCAATGATGCAGGACGATGGATAAAATTGCTTGGCATACAGTTCCAGCCATCTGAATTTGCCAAGATGACTGTGATGATAGCCACCGCCTACAACCTTTCAAGGGGACAAACCGAAGAGGGAGCAAATCCCAAAGCCTTCAAATACATCATGGGAATTACCGGTTTGTTCTGTCTGCTCATCTTCCCGGAGAACTTCTCCACTGCAGCGCTACTCTTCGGAGTGGTGTATCTGATGATGTTCATCGGACGCATTGCCGCCAAGAAGATAACGATACTGACAAGCATCCTCTTGGGTATCGCCGTGGCAGGTGTGCTTTTCCTGGAACTGACCAAGGACGTGGACAGCCGTTTCCTACACCGTTTCGACACTTGGCGCACACGCATCGAGAAATTTGTTAGCTCCGAAGAGGTGCCCGCAGCCAAATTCGACATTGACCGCGACGCACAAGTGGGACACGCACGCATAGCCATGGCAACCAGCCACATTCTGGGCAAGGGACCGGGGAACTCCGTTCAACGGGACTTCCTGAGCCAAGCCTACTCCGACTTTATCTTCGCCATCATTGTAGAAGAATTGGGGTTACTTCCCGCTGCCATCGTAGTACTGCTCTACATCATTCTGCTGATAAGGGCGGGACGTATCGCAAAAAAATGCAACCGTACCTTCCCGGCTTTCCTTGTCATAGGCATTGCCTTGCTACTGGTGACACAAGCCATGTTCAATATGATGGTGGCTGTTGGTCTGGCACCCGTTACGGGACAACCCTTACCGCTTATCAGCCGCGGAGGAACCTCCACCATCATCAACTGTATATATATCGGCATGATACTGAGCGTCAGCCGATATACAGCCAAGCTGGAAGAACAACGGATGCACGATGCACAAGTACCGATGCTGGTAGATGCCAGAAATACAGTCCCCCCGGAGCAACCGGCCGACAGCGAGGCACAGACTGCCGCCGAACCGACGGCAAAGGCACTGAACAATGATACGGAGTTTGAATGACGGTCTCTCCCCCCCAACCCCTCTCCCGTAGGGAGGAGAGAAAAGCATGATTTAGTAATGGAGAGTATGCCAATAATACAAAAATAACGAAAAACAAGAATATGAGTAAAGATGTAAACAACTATACCACCCAAAGCAACTCTACCCCCCTCCCTACGGAGAAGAGGTCGAAGGTGAGGCTTATCATCAGCGGCGGCGGCACCGGAGGACATATCTTTCCGGCAATCTCCATCGCTAATGCCATAAAAGAGCTGTGCCCCGACGCCGAAATCCTCTTCGTAGGTGCCGAAGGAAGAATGGAAATGCAGCGTGTTCCGGATGCAGGTTACCGGATTATAGGATTGCCCGTTGCCGGATTCGACCGCAAACATCTGTGGAAGAACTTCTCCGTACTGCTGAAACTGATACGGAGCCAGTGGAAAGCATGGAGCATCATCAAGGAGTTCCGCCCGCAAGTGGCCGTGGGTGTAGGTGGCTATGCCAGTGGTCCTACGCTGAAAACGGCAGGAATGATGGGCATTCCCACTCTGATACAGGAACAGAATTCCTACGCCGGTGTCACCAATAAGTTGCTAGCACAGAAAGCCTGCAAAATTTGTGTAGCCTACGAAGGCATGGAAAAGTTTTTTCCGGCAGAAAAAATAATCATGACCGGTAATCCGGTACGCCAGAACCTGCTCGGACATTCCACCCTGCACGCAGACGCCGTAAAGTACTTCGGACTGAATCCGGAAAGGAAGACTATCCTCATCCTGGGCGGAAGCCTGGGAGCCCGCACCATCAACCAGACACTGACCGCCAGTCTGGACGTTGTCCGTGCCCACCCCGACGTACAATTCATCTGGCAGACGGGCAAAATATACATTGACCAAGTCAGAGAAACCATTACGACCGCCACGGGAGAAGTCGTACGCAATCCGCACATCAGCACCATTCCGAATCTGTATGTAACGGACTTTATCAAGGATATGGCAAACGCTTATGCCGCTGCCGACTTGGTGATTTCACGTGCCGGAGCCGGCTCCATCTCCGAGTTCTGCCTGCTGCACAAACCGGTCATCTTGGTTCCTTCGCCTAATGTGGCCGAAGACCATCAGACCAAGAATGCACTGGCGCTGGCGGATAAAAATGCAGCCATCTATGTGAAAGACATAGAAGCGAAAGACAAACTATTGCCGATAGCTTTAGAGACCATTAGCAATCCCCAAAAGCTGAAAGACTTAAGTGAAAACATTGCCAAGTTGGCATTGCCCAATTCGGCCACTGTCATAGCCAAAGAGGTATTGAAGTTAATTACCAACCCTAATCATCAATTAAAATAATGAATATCGAAACAATCAAATCCGTTTATTTCGTCGGTGCGGGCGGCATCGGTATGAGCGCTCTGATACGCTATTTCCTTTCCAAAGGAAAGCAGGTGGCCGGATATGACCGTACGCCGAGCGACCTGACCGAACGTCTGATTACGGAGGGTGCACAAATACATTACGAGGAAGACATCGACCTTATCCCTACATCGTGCAAAGACAAGACAAGCACGCTGGTAGTCTACACCCCTGCCGTACCGCAAGAACATGCCGAACTGACCTACTTCCGCGAAAATGGTTTCGAGATACATAAACGTTCCCAAGTATTGGGTATCATCACCCGCAGCAGTAAAGGCCTGTGCGTGGCAGGTACACACGGCAAGACCACAACCAGCACCATGGCTGCCCATCTGCTGCACCAGTCGCATGTAGGCTGTACTGCCTTCCTCGGAGGAATTGCCAAGAACTACGGCACTAACCTGCTGCTTTCCCCCACCAGTCCCTATACCGTCATCGAAGCCGACGAGTTCGACCGTTCTTTCCACTGGTTGTCACCCTGGATGAGTGTCATTACTGCCACCGACCCCGACCACCTGGATATATATGGAACCAAAGAAGCCTATCTTGAAAGCTTCCGCCACTACACAACGCTTATCCAGCCTGGCGGTGCTCTGATTCTGCACAAAGGACTGGAGATGCAGCCCGACGTACAGCCGGGGGTAACCACCTACACCTACTCACGCAACGAGGGTGACTTCCATGCCGAAAATATCCGTATCGGAAACGGTGAGATCTTCATCGACTTCGTAGCACCGGACACTCGCATCAACAATATTCAGTTGGGCGTTCCCGTCAGCATCAACATCGAAAACGGTGTGGCAGCCATGGCACTCGCCCACTTGAGCGGCGCCACTGACGAGGAAATCAAGCAGGGTATGGCGAGCTTCCGCGGAGTAGACCGCCGCTTCGACTTCAAACTGAAGAATGACAAGATTGTATTTCTCAGCGACTACGCCCACCACCCGGAGGAAATAGCCCAAAGCGTGAAGTCCGTCCGTGAACTGTATCGGGACAAGAAGATAACCGTCATCTTCCAGCCTCACTTGTACACCCGTACCCGCGACTTCTACCGGGATTTTGCAGACAGCCTCTCCCTATCCGACGAGGTGATTCTGACAGAGATATACCCTGCCCGCGAGCAACCGATTCCCGGCGTGACGAGCCAGTTGATTTACGACAATCTCCACCCCGACATCGAAAAATGCATCTGCAGGAAAGAAGATGTCCTAAGCCTTCTCTCTCAAAAGTATACCGAAGTAGTGGTAGTGCTGGGAGCCGGAGACTTGGATAACTATGTGCCCCAAATCAGCAAACTATTATCAGAGAAGTATCATGATTAAAAGGATTCTACTTTCTATCGTTCTGTTGCTTGTTATTGCCTATCTGGTGGTGGCTGTCACTACCTTAAACCGCAAACCGGTCTCCCAAGTGTGCCATGACATGGAGCTGGTGATAGAGGACACGATATATGCGGGCTTCATCACGAAGAAGGAAGTAGCTACCCTGCTGGAAAAGAAAGGCATCAGCCCCATTGGGAAAGATTTGAAGCGCGTGCGCACCAAGACTTTAGAACGCGAACTCGCCAAACATCCCCTCATCGACCAAGCGGAATGTTACAAAACTCCAAGCGGCAAGCTTTGCATCGAAGTGACCCAGCGCATCCCTATCCTGCGCGTGATGAGCGCCAATGGCGAGAACTACTATCTGGACAACAAAGGCACTGTAATGCCTCCCGATGCAAAGTGCATTGCACACCTTGCCATAGTGACCGGAAACGTAGAAAAGTCGTTTGCCATGAGGGATTTATATAAGTTTGGTGTATTTTTGCAGAAGAATTCTTTTTGGAATGCACAAATTGAACAGATTCATGTGCTGCCGGGCAAAAACATAGAATTAGTGCCACGCGTCGGCGACCATCTCATCTACTTGGGTAAGATGGCCGATTTTGAAAAGAAACTGAAACGTGTAAAAGCATTCTACGAAAGAGGATTAAACCAGGTAGGCTGGAACAAATACTCCCGCATTAACGTTGAATTCGATAATCAGATTATCTGCACGAAAAGAGAGAAGTAATGTAACATTTACAATGTATAAAGTACAATTCAGCCATGCGGCATAATAGTGCAACCCAATTGTACATTGTAAATGGTAAATGGTAAATTGTAAATGAAGATATATAATTAAATAAAAGATATGGCAACAACAGATTTCATCGCCGCTATCGAGTTGAGTTCTTCCAAGATTTCCGGTATCGCAGGAAAGAAGAGCAGTGACGGAAGTATCCAGGTGTTGGCTTATGCACGCGAAGAGGCATCCCCGTTTATACACAAAGGAGCCATCTACAACATTGACAAGGCTGCACAAGCACTGACTTCCATCATCAACAAGCTGGAAGGCCAGCTGAACAACTCCATCGCCAAAGTATATGTAGGCATCGGTGGACAATCATTACGCACGGTGAGGAATGCGGTAAGCCGTATGCTGGAGGAAGAGAGCATCATTTCGCAAGAGCTGGTAGACGAGATTTGCGACGAGAACCGTGATGTACCCCTGACAGACATGAGTGTGCTGGATGTAGCCCCGCAAGAATACAAGATAGACCATACACTGCAGGTGGAACCGGTAGGAGTTACCGGACGGCACATCACGGGTCAGTTCCTCAACATTGTGGCCCGCGCCTCACTGAAAAAGAACCTCGAGCATAGCTTCGAGCAAGCCAAAGTGGAAATTGCCGACGACCTGCTCGTGGCTCCCACTGCGTTGGCCAAAGCCGTGCTGACCGAAAACGAAATGCGTTCGGGCTGCGCACTTGTCGACTTCGGTGCCGACACCACCACCGTGCTGGTCTATAAGAACAATATCCTGCGCTACCTCAGCGTACTGCCGCTGGGCGGAAACAACATTACCCACGACATCACTTCCCTGCAAATGGAGGAGGAAGATGCCGAGAAGCTGAAACTGCAATACGGCGACGCCCTCTACGAGGAGGAAGAAGGCACCGAGACCCCTGCCGTATGTACGTCGGAAGACGGCCGGACTCTCGAAGTGGCCCTGCTGAACAATATCATCGGAGCCCGTGCGGAAGAAATCCTTGCCAACGTATGGAACCAGTTGCAACTTTCCGGTTACGAAGACAAACTTTTCTCCGGTGTCGTATTCACCGGTGGAGGAGCCAATCTGAAAAATCTTGAGAAAGCTTTCCATAAAGTGAGCAAGATTGAAAAGGTAAAGACCGCCAAGTTCGTACAGGCCACCGTCCACACACACAGCGACGAGCCCAAGAAGGACGGCATGCACAACACTCTGCTGGGGTTGCTGGCTGCCGGCAACGAGAATTGCTGCCTGCAAGAGGTGAAGCCGGTACAGCAGCAGCCTGCCGCCAACATTCCCCCAAAACCAATCGACATATTCGTGGACGACGAAGCGCTGAAAGAGCAGGAAGCTGCCGCACGAGCCGCCAAGGCACAGCGCGAAAAAGAGGAGAAAGAACGCAAGGAGCGTGATCGCAAGAGAGAGCAGCGCGAAAAGGAAGAAAAGAAGAAGAAAAAGAAAGAAGGCACCAAGTGGTCTTTCGGAAAGGCTTTCGAAAAGACTTTCAGCAAAATCTCCAACGAAATCTTCTCGGACGACGATATGAAGTAACAATGTGATAATGTGCCAGAAAATTAAATTATTATGGAAGATATAGTACAATTCGATTTCCCGACCGATTCGCCGAAAATCATTAAAGTAATCGGTGTAGGCGGAGGTGGCGGAAATGCCGTGAATCATATGTACCGGGAAGGTATACACGACGTGACGTTCGTACTGTGCAACACAGACAACCAAGCGTTAAAGGACTCTCCCGTACCCGTGAAGTTACAGCTTGGAAAAGAAGGCCTAGGAGCCGGAAATCGCCCTGCCCGTGCCCGCAAGGCAGCAGAAGAGAGCATCGAAGACATCAAGAGTATGCTGAACGACGGCACCAAGATGGTATTCATCACTGCCGGAATGGGCGGTGGTACCGGTACAGGTGCCGCACCCATCATTGCACAAACCGCCAAGGAAATGAACATCCTGACCATCGGCATCGTCACCATCCCTTTCCGCTGGGAGGGCGACAAGAAGATAGACCAGGCACTGGATGGCGTAGAGGAAATCAGCAAGCACGTAGACGCCCTGCTGGTCATCAATAATGAAAAGCTGAGCGAGATATACAGCGAGCTGTCCGTAGACGACGCGTTTGACAAGGCCGACGACACCCTTTCGGTAGCAGCCAAGAGCATTGCCGAAATCATCACCCTGCATGGAAAAGTGAATCTCGACTTCAACGACGTGAAAACGGTGCTGAAAGACGGCGGCGTAGCCATCATGAGTACCGGCTACGGCGAAGGTGACAACCGTGTCAGCGAAGCCATCAAGAACGCGCAACACTCGCCGTTGCTGAACAACAACGACATTTTCAACTCCAAGAAGGTGCTCCTCAACATCTCTTACAGTTCACAATACAAGCTGATGATGAGTGAAATGGACGAGGTGAAAGAGTTCATGAACCGTTTCAGCCGCGACTTTGAAACCAAATTCGGTATGGCCATCGACGACAAGCTGGAACAGAAAGTGAAAATCACCCTGCTTGCCACCGGTTTCGGTATCCAGGACATCCACATGAAGGAAATGGACGACCGCATCACCCTGCGCACCGCCGAAGAACAACAACGCCTTGCCGAGCTGGAGGAGGAAGAGGAACAGAGACGCAACCGCCGCGAAGTGTACTACGGCAAGGATGCCAACGCCCGTTCCCAACGCAGCCGCCGTCACCATATCTATCTCTTCAATCCCGAAGACATGGACAACGCCGACATCATCAGCATGGTGGAGAATTCTCCGACCTATCTGCGTGACAAAATCACGCTGACCAACATCAAGATGAAGGCAGAGCAGGAAGGACAGCTCGCCACCGAAGCCGCGCAAGAAGCAGAAGGCGACACGGGGGGAATCATCACCTTCTGATTCTCCCGTTCCCGATATGTAAAACCCTCCTCCTCCCCTTCGGGGGAATAGGAGTAAACTTATAACAATATGGATTTATTTGAAAAAGTCAGCGAAGACATTAAAACAGCCATGAAAGCCAAAGACAAAGTGGCTCTCGAAACATTGAGAAACGTAAAGAAAGTATTCCTCGAAGCCAAAACCGCTCCCGGAGCCAACGATACCCTGAGCGATGCAGATGCCTTGAAGATTATCCAGAAACTGACCAAACAAGGCAAAGACGCTGCTGAAATCTATGTACAGCAAGGTCGTCAGGACTTGGCAGACGACGAGCTGGCACAAGTAAAGGTGCTTGAGACCTATCTGCCCAAGCAGATGAGCGCCGAAGAGCTGGAAGCAGCCTTGAAGGAAATCATAGCCGAAGTCGGTGCCACCAGCGGCAAGGACATGGGCAAGGTGATGGGCGTAGCCAGCAAGAAACTTGCCGGACTGGCCGAAGGCCGCGCCATCTCAGCCAAAGTAAAGGAACTGCTGGGATAAAGAAACACTCTTTACCTATCATATCAGCCGTGCTTCAACAGAGGGACTCAGCACCTAAAATCTGTTGAGACACGGCTTTCTAGATGCCCTCTCCTATCTCCTCATAAGAGATTAGCATATTAACCATCAACACATTACATTTACCCTCCTTTAGCATAGCATGTAAAAGGCGTTACTTCATATTGTAACGGCCTTTACCACATAATGTAACGACCTTTACCACAGTATGTAAAACACCTTAACCCGTGGGGCAAACAGAACTAACCTATGGAGTAGTCATAGCGGCAGTGGCTAATCAAAAAGTTCCTTCAATACCTCAAGTGATTTCAATGCCGGGAAATCCGGCAAGTGCAAACGATAATATTCATTCATAATGTTCAGGCACCGGGTACGCTCCAACCTGTTCATGGTGAAAAGATGCATCGTTTCATAATTCATGCGCATCAACTGTGTCAGGCGGGCCGCCTCTTCGGGAGCGATGTAATGGGAATGAAGTTGCGGACGTAAGGGAGTGAAGCAAGCATTCTGCAAATCGAAATAATCGCCTGCATGATAATCCTCCAAGTTGGGATACAAACCGAGAAAACGGGAAAGGCGCATCAGGAAGACCAGATGAAAGTTGGCAAATCCCTCCCTGCATTCATCCAGCCAGATGACGGAATGATACAGATAAGCAAACAACGGACGGTTCTCCGCCTCCTCGCGGACAGCGCGATAAAGGAATTCCGAAAGAAACAAGGCGATGGCAGATTTGTAGGGATCGTACGGAAGCGTAGCGAAAGGATAAAGGGACTTTGCCTCCTTCACCTTATATATAGTAGCATTAGGACGGAAATCGGCTTCAAGTTCCACCAATGCCAGCGGCTGGAAGAGCACCGACTTCACCGCCGCCTTGCGTGAACGGGGTATAGACACCATGAAGGAAGCCCGGCCGGCCACCTCCGTATAGATATCTGCAATGAGAGACGTATCCTTATATTTCAGAGTATGCAGTACAATTCCCTGTGTTTTCTGTAACATTCCCGATTTCTTTATCTGGTTTCAATCCGATAACAAAGCTACAAAAAAAGCCCGAAAGAAGAGATACAAAAGGAAAAGAATAAAAAAATCAGGTAAGGGCTGAAAAAAAACGAAAGTCAATATCACGCTGATTTTCAACAGACAAAGCACTCAAGCAACATAAAAGGCAACAAAAAAGACGTATTTTTTCTTGCAAATGTTTTGGTAATTCAAAAATAGTTTCTACCTTTGCAACCGCAAACGAGAGATAAAGACTCTCTGCAAGAGCGGAAACGCTCACTAAAGGATGGCCCGTTCGTCTATCGGTTAGGACGCAAGATTTTCATTCTTGAAAGGGGGGTTCGATTCCCCCACGGGCTACAAATAAAAAATAAACGAATTAAAAAAGATTAGTCGAGATGGCAAATCATAAATCATCACTGAAAAGAATCAGACAAGAAGAAACAAGAAGACTTCACAACAGATATTATGGCAAAACCATGAGGAATGCTGTTCGTAAGCTTCGTGCTACTACAGACAAGGCTGCAGCAACAGCTATGTATCCTGGTATCACAAAACTGTTGGATAAATTGGCTAAGACAAACGTTATCCACAAGAACAAAGCTAATAATCTGAAGTCAAAATTGGCTATCTACATTAACAAGTTGGCTTAAACTGTTTCTACAAAAAATATAAGTAGGTAATGAATATTACCTACTTTTTTTGTTTTATATCTAATGCTATTGACATGAAAAAGAAATTGTTCCCCACAGTTTTGTAGAGCAGCTTATGAAACAAAAGGCGATAATCATACTGCTACTAATGTCAATCAGTAGCTGTTGCAATAATCCAAATACCTCATCACACTTTGGGAATTGTACAGAAATAGCAATTACCCCACCACTTGCCCTGACAATCGAGGAGTTAGTCGCCGATTATGATACAATTAGATTGGAAGCTTCCGACAAGTCACTCATAACCGGCATTCTCCAAATTCACAGCATGAATGACAAGCTATACATAACAGATAGCTCTTTGTCAGTGATTTTCATATTTTCCAAGCAAGGGAAATATTTATCAAAGATAAGCAATCAAGGCAGCGGCCCCCAAGAATACATTAGAATAGGCAGTTTTGAAACAGATGAAGCCAACAACCGCCTACTACTTACCGACAGTTTCTCCAAACGTCTATTCGAATATGACGAAAATGGCAAATTACTCAAAGTAATCCCACTAAGCTTCATTCCAAATTTAATTGCCTCCGATAAATCAAAACGATATATCCATGTCAATTCAACTTCCAAAGACAAGAATGACAGAAAAGACATACTCAATAATAACATACACATAATAAACGAAAAAGGAGAAGTGACCGAAACATTCTTAAAGGACGCAACCCCCAATAGAATAGACATAAGAACCGCATGCGCCACAAGCTATACGGAAGACAAGGAATTGCTATACATGCCCATACTGTCAAATACAATCTTCAGAATTCACAATTCAGAAGCCATACCTGAATACTCCTTCAAAAACTTGTCAGGACGAAAGGCCGTTACCGCCCAAGAAAAAAAAGAGCTCTATTTCGAATATAATGACAACAACATAGAACAGGCAGAAAAAGACGGTTATCTGATTTCTTGTGGAAGTTTCTTATCCTCAGACAGCTTGGTATTCTTGGATTTAGGATGGAACACACTGTTATATACATATTTATTCAAAGACCAACAACGCTTCAATAACCATCAACCCCAATAATCTGCAAGGCAACAAAGGACTGTGCGAGATATTCTCCGCACACCCTAAAGCCATAGAAGATAATTCACTCTACATCAGCATTCCAGTGGAGCAAGCAGCCTATGTGCTTCCCCTGTTGCCAACAGGAAACAAACTTAGATTTTTTTTCGAGAACACTAATGAAAACGACAATCCATACATCATCTCCTATCAGTTGAACACCAAGCTGTTTTCCAACTAACCCCGATGCCCCATTCCTCCCAAAACGCTTTTCATTTTTTTAGTCTTCAGGGAAACACCTATCTCATTTTTTTTTGTAATTTTGAAACTTCAAATAGATAATGTGCATTAAAAATGACTGAAGAACAAATTCACTCCAATAACGGGGAATATTCCGCCAGCAATATCCAAGTGCTGGAAGGCTTGGAAGCAGTGAGAAAACGCCCCGCGATGTATATTGGCGACATTAGTAACAAAGGACTTCACCATCTGGTCTACGAGGTTGTGGACAACTCCATTGACGAAGCACTCGCCGGCTATTGCGATCACATCGAAGTCACCATCAACGAAGACAATTCCATCAGCGTGCAAGACAACGGACGTGGTATCCCGGTGGATTATCACGAGAAAGAAAAGAAATCCGCATTGGAAGTCGTAATGACCGTACTGCATGCCGGAGGCAAGTTCGACAAAGGTTCTTACAAAGTGTCGGGAGGTCTGCACGGCGTAGGTGTATCTTGTGTAAACGCCTTGTCTACACACATGACTACCCAGGTATTCCGCAATGGAAAAATCTATCAGCAGGAATATGCCTGCGGACATCCGCTCTACTCCGTCAAGGAAGTGGGCACAACAGACATTACCGGTACGCGCCAGCAGTTCTGGCCGGACGGCACCATCTTTACGGAAACAGTCTACAACTATGATATCCTTGCCACCCGCATGCGCGAGCTGGCTTACCTGAACGCAGGCATCAAGATTTCACTGACCGACCTCCGCGTAAAGGACGAAGAAGGAAATGCAAAGAAGGAAATTTTCTACTCGGAAGAAGGACTTAAGGAGTTTGTACGCTACGTAGATTCCTCACGTGAGCACTTCATGAACGATGTAATCTACATCAATACTGAGAAACAAGGTATACCGGTGGAAGTAGCCATCATGTACAACACTTCTTATAACGAAAATGTGCACTCTTACGTAAACAACATCAATACCATTGAAGGAGGTACCCACTTGGCCGGTTTCCGCCGTGCACTGACCCGTACATTGAAAAAATACGCCGAAGACAACAAGATGCTGGAAAAAGCCAAGGTAGAGATTGCAGGAGACGACTTCCGTGAAGGATTGACTGCCGTCATCTCCATCAAGGTGGCCGAACCGCAGTTTGAAGGGCAGACCAAGACAAAGCTGGGTAACAACGAAGTAATGGGTGCCGTAGACCAGGCTGTGGGCGAGGCTCTCTCCTACTATCTGGAAGAGCATCCAAAGGAGGCGAAACTGATTGTGGACAAGGTGATATTGGCTGCCCAGGCACGTATCGCCGCACGCAAGGCACGCGAATCCGTACAACGTAAATCGCCAATGTCAGGTGGCGGCATGCCCGGTAAGTTGGCCGACTGTTCCAGCAAAGACCCGGAAGAATGCGAATTGTTTCTCGTTGAGGGTGACTCGGCAGGCGGTTCCGCAAAACAAGGTCGTAACCGTGTGTTCCAGGCTATCCTACCGCTTCGCGGTAAGATTCTGAATGTAGAAAAGGCCATGTGGCACAAGGCATTCGAAAGCGACGAAGTAAACAATATCATCCAAGCACTAGGCATCCGTTTCGGTGTAGACGGTGAAGACAGTAAAGAAGCGAACATTGACAAGTTGCGTTACAAGAAGATTATCATCATGACCGATGCCGACGTCGATGGTTCTCACATCGACACGCTGATTATGACTCTTTTCTTCCGCTACTTCCCGCAAGTCATCCAGCAGGGTTACTTGTACATCGCCACTCCTCCCCTCTACCTTTGCACCAAAGGCAAGGCGAAAGAGTATTGCTGGACAGACCAGCAGCGCCAGAAGTTCATCGACACCTACGGCGGCGGTTCGGAAAACGCAGTACACACCCAGCGCTACAAAGGTTTGGGTGAGATGAACCCGGAACAGTTGTGGGAAACCACCATGAATCCGGACAACCGTATGTTGAAGCAGGTGCATCTTGAAAATGCAGCCGAAGCCGACTACATCTTCTCCATGCTGATGGGCGAAGATGTGGGCCCTCGCCGCGATTTCATCGAAAAAAATGCAACGTATGCAAATATTGACGCTTAATTAATTTAATAACCGACCTCACATCTTACAATGAAAAAGCCCCGGACGGGCAGGATAATCCTGCTGACCGGGGCTTTTCCTTTATCCCTCGTCTCATACCTAGAAAGTCAGGAAATGAGGGGTCGGTCTGAAAGCACAGTGGGTATGTCAAATCGTCTCATACGGGAAAACTACAAGATTCCTTGTTTTTTCATTTCTTCCACTACCAATTCCAGCTCTGCATACCAGTCCTCACCAAACTTACGGATAAGAGGCTCTTTCAGGAACTTGTACACGGGCAGATTTTCCTTTTGCCCCAACAGCATAGCGGCTTTGCAAACATCCCAACGATGATAGTTCACTGCCTTATAGAGTCCGTAGTTCCCCACCCTTATCGGATAGAGATGGCAGGATATAGGTTTGTAGAAGTTGGTCCTACCCTCACGGTAAGCCTTTTCGATGGCACAATAACAGCAGCCCTTATCATCATAGCAGGTAAAGACACAATCCTTGTTGTTGACAATGGAAGTCACCAAGTCACCTTCACAATCGGTATAGACCACGCCTTGCTCCTCTATCACGGTGCGGGCTTCGGGAGAAAGCTCGTCCCAAATCAGCGGAAGCACCTCTTCCAGTTTCTCCACCTCGTCCAGCTCTACGGGGGCACCGGCATCACCCTCAATGCAACAAATCCCCTGGCAGGCACCCAAGTCACACAAGAACTTCTCGCGCAAGACATCAAAAGACACTACAACATCACCAATCTGTATCATATTGTTCTATTGAAAAAAGATGCGGATTATTCGGACTGCACAGACTCAACTTTAAGAGCATCCGTGGAATCCGTATAATCCGCATCTAAATATTGTTACGGCCTCGACGGCTTACTTAATCAAATCCTTACCGGTCATTTCGGCCGGCTGCTCCATACCCAAGATGTGCAGGATAGAAGGAGCTACGTCAGCCAATACGCCATTCTCAACCTTGGCGTCCTTGTTTGCAGTGACGTAAACGAAAGGAACAGGGTTCAGAGAGTGGGCAGTGTTAGGCGTACCGTCTTCATTCAAAGCGTGGTCGGCATTACCGTGGTCGGCGATGATGATTACCTCATAATCGTTTACCTTGGCAGCCTCAACGGTGTCTTTCACACATTCGTCGATGGCTTTCACGGCCTTTTCGATAGCTTCGTAAATACCGGTGTGTCCCACCATATCGCCGTTGGCATAGTTCACCACGATGAAATCGAACTTCCGGGTCTTGATAGCTTCCACCAACTTATCCTTTACTTCGTAAGCGCTCATTTCAGGCTTCAAGTCGTAAGTGGCAACCTTCGGAGACGGAACCAGAATACGCTCTTCGGCATCGTACGGAGTCTCACGGCCACCGTTGAAGAAGAAAGTCACGTGTGCATACTTCTCTGTCTCGGCAATGTGCAGCTGAGTCTTGCCATTGGCAGCAAGGTATTCGCCCAACGTGTTCTGTACATTCTCCTTGTCGAAAAGGATATGTACCCCCTTGAAGCTGGCGTCATACGGAGTCATGCAGTAGAACTGCAAGCCCGGAATGGTATGCATGCCTTGTTCGGACATATCCTGCTGGGTGAGGACAACGGTCAGTTCCTTGGCACGGTCGTTGCGGTAGTTGAAGAAGATAACTACATCGCCTTCCTTGATGGTACCGTCGAAACCACCGTTCACAATCGGCTTGATGAATTCATCCGTAACGCCTTCGTCGTAGGACTCCTGCATAGCCTGGGCCATATCCGTAGCAACCTTGCCTTCACCGTTCACCAGCAGGTCATAAGCCACCTTCACGCGTTCCCAACGCTTGTCGCGGTCCATTGCATAAAAGCGTCCTATAATGGAAGCAATCTTGCCTGCCGACTTCTCGCAGTGGGCCGTCAGCTGTTCTATAAAACCTTTACCGCTCTTCGGGTCGGTGTCGCGACCATCCATAAAGCAGTGGATAAAGGTATTCTCGATGCCATATTCCTTGGAGATATCGCAGAGTTTGAACAAATGCTCAAAAGAGCTGTGCACGCCACCGTTGCTGGTCAGTCCCATAAAGTGGATATTCTTGCCGTTTTCCTTTGCATATGAGAAAGCAGAAACTATTTCCTTGTTTTTCAGGATGCTGCCGTCGGCACAAGCACGGTTAATCTTCACCAAATCCTGGTAAACGATACGTCCGGCACCGATATTGAGATGACCTACTTCAGAATTACCCATCTGTCCGTCGGGCAAACCGACGTTTTCACCGCTTGCTTGAAGCTCGGAGTGCGGATAAGTTGCCAACAGACTGTCCCAATACGGAGTAGGTGTATTGAAAATCACATCATCTTTGCCTTGATCGCCGATGCCCCAGCCATCAAGAATCATTAAAAGGGCTTTCTTACTCATAATATCAATCGAATTTAATTGTATAATCTTTTCACGCGTCAAAAAGGGAAACCCACCTTTACAGGAAACCTTTCTCGCGCTGCAAAGTTACAAAAAACAGCGGTTAAAACGTACTGTTTCAAATGATTTATACTTTTTTGGGCTAGAACAGAGGTTTTGCACTGCCAAACCTCTACTTTACGGTCGCCAAGTAGAGGTTTAGCAGTGCAAAGTGCAAGACGCTTTCAAGAACAGCTTCTCAATCGAAATCAGGTAAGGTAACGAAGAAATACGGATTCGGGGTGTGCTGTGCACGGATAATTTCTTTCATCTGCGCCACGATGTCCGGATGCCCGGCAGCTACGTCATTATCTTCATGGATATCGGTTGCCAGATTATAGAGAAACGGCTTTCCTTTCTTTACCACCATCTTCCAGTCGCCCATGCGGACGCCTATCTGATCGGTCTCGTTGAACTCCCAATAGAGAAAGTCGTGCTTCACCTGATTGTCACGCCCCAGCAACGTAGGAACAAAAGAGATGCCGTCAAAGTAATCAGTCTCTTTTTTCTTTTTGTTACGATATTTCTTGACATAGTCCTTCACTCCCGCCAGTTCGCAGAAGGTCGGCATCAAGTCGTAGAACGCACACTGATGGTCACTGACGCTTCCGGCAACCACCTTGCCCGGCCAACGCACAATGAAAGGCACACGGATACCGCCTTCGTAGCATTGCCGCTTCAGCCCGCGCAGTTTCCCGTCTCGCCCGAAGAACGTGGGATCGGCTCCTCCTTCTTCATGAGGTCCGTTGTCGCTGGTGAAAATCACGATGGTATTCTCATCCAGCCCCTTCTCTTTCAGCTTGGCGAGCACCTCGCCCACATAGTGGTCCAGACGGGTAATCATACCTGCAAACTGTGCATGCGTATGTACGGAAGGGTTGTAGCGCGACCCCTCTTGTCCACCCCATGTCTTATCTACGAAGAACTTCTGCTTGTAACCTTCCAGTATGGAGTCTTCCGGCTGCGCCAGTTCGGCATGCGGCAGCGTGTAAGTAAAGATGCCGAAGAAAGGCTGTTTTCCATCCTGGGCGTCCAGCCACTTTAAAGCCTCCTGATGAATCATGTCGGCAGAATATTGCGGACGCTTGAAGTAGTCTTTCCCATACATGGGGTACTTGATGTTCTCTTCCAAAATGACACGCGTCACCGCCGTATCGCCCGCCGAACGACTGTAACGGTTCAGAAAGTTGGGGTAATAGAGATGTGCCTGAAACTGGCAGATATATCCGTAGTACTCGTCAATGCCCCGCTTGTCGGGGGTAGACACAGAACCTTCATAACCACCCGCCCACTTGCCGAACATGCCCGTGGTATATCCATAGTCCTTCATGATTTCGGGCAAGACGACATGTTCCGGGTCGTAAGGATGCTGTCCCACGAGAGAAAATTCTTGATTTTCACCATAAGCCACTTTCGGCGCATTCCTCCAATACTCCTTGTTGCCGCGCACTTCGCAATGTCCCGAGTGTTGTCCGGTCATGAACGAAGCCCGCGACGGTGCACTGACAGGACTGCCTGCATAAGCCTGCGTAAAGAGCATGCCCTCACTTGCCATCCGGTCCAGATGGGGAGTCCGGATGTATTTCTGCCCATAACAACCCAAGTCGCCATATCCCATGTCATCACACATGATATAGATAATGTTGGGCTTCTCACTCACTTTCTGCGCATAAATCCCTAAGGTAGAAAGCGCCACCCCGCCGGTCAACAACCAAAAACGTTTATTTTCCATTGCATATTCTATTTTAATGTAACAATACAGTTCTTCTTCGCGTAAGCAAAAAGGCCCGCCCTTGAACCTTGATTTGTCAACGACGGACCTTCTTCATTCGGATTGTCAGGCTATTATTTCCATGCTTCCTGCTGTTCCAGATTGTCGTTCAGCAACAATTCATCCGAAGGGATAGGACGCAAGTAATATTTGTCAAGCCATCCCTTGCCTGCCGATACGGGGTCGAGATAGTAGTAAAGGTGGCCGCAATTGCCCATGGCAGCCAATTCCGCATCCGATGCTTCCTTTTTGGTATCGGGATTCAGGATACCGGTACCTCCCGTGGTAGCTTTATTGTTATTGAATGTGCCTGTAACGTTGTCCAGATAAACTCCATAGTGTTGCTTATTGACAAAATAATCGGCTTTCTTCCAACGGCGTACGTCTTCCCAGGAGAAGCTTTCACCCATCAATTCAATCAGACGTTCACGACGGATTTCCCACAATACGGGTTCTACCGACGGGTCACGGTCCGGATCGAAGTCAGAACCGATTTCACTGACGCGCATCAAGCCTACTTCCGCACGGTCGCGCAGCTTGTTGATTGTAAGGTCGGCCACCGACTGGTCAAATTTTCCCAATTCAAACATCACCTCCGCATAGTTGAGCATCACTTCCTCTATTTTGAAAACCGGCTTGTCCGACACCTCCATCGGATGGTTCTGATCCTGCTTGTCCCAAGAAGCATGATGTTTCCATACGAAATAGCCGCTCTTTCCACGTTGGAAACCACTTCCGGAATATATCAACTGGATGCCTGCAGCGGCAGACTCATTATTCTGGAAATTGCTCGTCTGCACAGTAGGCACATTCCTCAAATAGTTGCCCGCCCAGTTGCTGGAAGGCAGTGCTTTGTGATACGGAGTCAGATGGTAGCCGCTTGCCCAATTCGGAATCCGGTATGTGCCCTCTGCCGCATTATAGATGCCGCGCGGAGCAAATTGGTTGAGGTATTCCATCCAGATTCCGTCACAAGACTCATCCATTCTGTAAGTGTTCGCATCTCCACCTCCGATGATATGATAAGGCGGCATAACCGTCTGCCACATACGCGGGTCACGCATGCGGAAGGTGCGATATACGTTACAATTGGCATAGTCGTAATCGGCTCCTTCGGTATATGACTTGCTCACCGGATCATAGTCATAATGCTTCACGTTACGGTTGTGGATGGGCAATCCTTCTTTTGTCAGGTAAAGGTCTACCGTGGATTGCGGCATCTCAAGGCTTGCCGAACCGATGTGCTCAAAGTGCCCCAAGCGGTGCATCTTGTAGTTTTCCACATACTTGACATAGAGCAGCACACCGGGAACACCCTGCAAATCTTCCGTAGTCCACATTTCTCCCCAGCCCTTGCCCGGATGAACATCCTGCGAGTTGCCTTTATAGAGATTCGGGTGTTTGGTAATCAGTTCTTTGGAAACCGTGGCACAGGCTTGCAACAGTTCTGCTCCTGTAATGTAGCCTTTAGAAGAGCATTCCGTCTCATTTACGTTATGATACTTGCGCCACGTGCCTTCGAAAAGCGTGAAGCGCGACATGAATGCCTTCATCACATCACTGTTCAGCATATTGGGTTCGGCCAGTTGGTCTTGCACGTTCTTGATGCACCAGTCCAGTTCCTTATAGATTTGGTCTGCCACATACAAGCGCGAATCACGCGATTTCGTCAGTTCCTCCGACGCATCGGAAAGCAGATGGTCTACATAAATGGCATCTCCATAGTTTATCAAGAGCGAATAGTGAGCGTATGCACGGAAGAAACGGGCCACAGCCTCGAGGTGCAAACGCTCTTGGTCGGTACAAGAAGGTTCATTGATATGTTCCAACATAATGTTTGCCCAGCGTATCCAGGTATAAGGATTGCTGTAAGTTCCATCGCTTGTAGGAATAGTCACTGTCTGGTCGGCATACGAGTTGGGGATGTTTCCCACTCCGGAACCATAATTGGTCAGGATGCCCGAGTAAATGTCACGGGTAGAGGTTCCCAAAGCACCGGATACCATAGCAGGTCCCTGAAACGAGGTATAGCTTCCGCTGAACATTTGATAGAGATTGGTCAGATAATTGGAGCAGGTGGTAAATGAAGTAAAGGCAGTAGCCTCGGTCACTTCCGTTGTCGGGAGCCTCTCCAGATAAGAGTCGTTGCATCCGGTCAGCCCCAGAGTTACTGCTATAGTTAATGTTTGCAATATTTTTTTCATATACGGATATTTTTAAAGTAATGACTTAGAATGAAATGTTCGCACCAAAAGAAACCGTACGATAGAGCGGATAGCCCCAGCCAAGGGTTTCAGGATCTATTCCGCTTGGCAACGAAGTGAAAGTGGCCAGATTCTCGGCACTTACAAACAGGCGCAACTGCTTAACTTGAAACTTGTTCAACCATTGTTTCGGGAATGAATAAGATAAAGTCACATTCTTGATGCGCATATAAGCGGCACTGCTCAGCATGTGGTCATTGGTGCGGCGGTTGGAGCCGGCATTGGCTACGGCCGAGGTAGAACTTCCCCAAATACGAGGCAACTTGGCATTCGGATTGGCGGCAACCATGTAGTTGGGATCGGAAGAATCCATACTCAGCGGAGTCCAGTAATCGGTGGTGCCTTCGAATATCGGAGAGAACGCCACATCGTTCGACATGAAAGTATAGAACAACTGACCATTGTTGAAGTAATCGCGCTTACCTACTCCCTGCAACATTACACTCAAGTCGAAACCGGCATAATTCACGCCCAGGTTGAGACCATACTGGAAGCGGGGTGTCGTATTACCGATAACGGTCATATCACCCGGCTTGGCAAGCGTATTATTACCGTTGTTGATTTCATTGATATCGTCTTCGCGGTTATCACCGTCACGCAAGTTCTTGAACTTATAGTCACCCGGGCGCGGTTGGGAGCCGTTCAAGGTTGTCACGCCTTCTTTCAGCTTCCAGTTGGCAGTATCTTCAAAATCATCTACCGTATAGAAACCATCATAGAGATATCCCCAGATTTCACCAACGTTCTTACCCTCATACAGATAGCTGAGGCTCTTGTCTTCATTGAAGTTCAGCGAAGTAATCTTCGACTTGTAGTCCCACAAGTTGAAACCGATATTATATCCCACCTTCTTGCCAATGTTTCCACGCCATGTCAACTGGAGTTCCCAACCGCGCGTACGCATCGCGCCTACATTCTGCTTAGGAGCAGTGGCACCCAACACACCGGGCAGGGCAACGCTCTGGGAAAGGATATCTTTCGTTTCACGCTGATACCACTCGAAACTACCAGTCAAACGGTTGTTGAACAAGGCAAAGTCAAGTCCGACATTGGTAGTGGTAATAGTCTCCCAAGTAAAACTGGAGCTAATCAGACCGGGCGCACCGATAATTGTCATATAACCTTCGTCATTGCCGTTGAGCCATACGTTGGACTGGGTATTCAGAGCCATGGTGGCAATGTAATCGTAATAACCGGCAGAGTTCTGGTTACCGATGGCACCATAAGACACACGCGGCTTGATTTGGTCTACAATGTTGCGGGTAGGCGCCATAAAGTTTTCCTCTGCCAGGTTCCATGCAGCCGAAAACGAGGGGAAGAAAGCGAAACGGGAATCCTTCGGGAACTTGGACGAACCATCGTAACGCCCGTTCACCTCCAGCAGGTATTTTCCTCTATAGTCATAATTGAAACGGAAGAAACCGCTGCGAATGGCATAGCTCTGATAGTCGTCAGAAGTAACGACCTTCCCTTGCGCATTGCTCATCGAGGGGATATCGGGCAAGGCCTGCGTCTCTGCATTGGTGTTATAGTACTTATAATCATAGTCTTCCTGCGAAAAACCTGCCATGAGCGAGAAATTATGGTCTTGGAGCAGATTATACTTATAAGTGGCATAGGCGTTGTAAGCGTTGCGTGCGTTGTAGAAATAACGTGCCACGTAATAATCCTCTCCCGAAGGCATGGTAGAGACAGCTTCTTGTATATCCGCAGCTTTCCATTTGCCGGAGTAATAATCGTAATGAGTCGCTTGTTTCTGGTATGTATATTCAAACACAGCTTCCAATCCCTTCAATGGACGGACAATGGATTTGAAGAAGAAACGGGGCGTATCAATCGTGGTATGCCGGGAGTTACTGTTCTGTATAACGGCAAGAGGAGTCTTGATGATGTTGCCGTTCGGGTCAATGCCGTCGGGGAGGAAGTTGTGAAGACGGAGCGAGTACATAAAACCGCTCTCATCGTTCAGATAGTCACGCTTCTGTTGCGAATAGTTGACGGTAGCCTCTTGCGTATACCATTTGGTGATGTCTGCAGAAACCATGCCATTGAAAGTCATACGCGTATAATAATCCTTATCGCCTTTCAGCGGACCGTTTTCCGTGTAGCGATTGCCCGACATGCGGAAACGGATACGGTCTGTCGCGCCGCTCACCGTAAAGTTATGGGTTTGCGAGAAACCGGTTTCCATCATGCGGTCATACAGATTTTCCTGCTTCAGATAGTAGCGCTTGCCATCCTCGTTAGCAACCAGGATGCCGGTATCTTCGTAGAACGTACCCAAGCCGGACAATGCCGAAGGGTTGGTCTTATATGTGTTCAGGTATTCCATCCAGGAATCAATATTCTGGTTGTTTCCACCGGCAAACGTATTGCCCAATGTCTCTTTATAGATAGGAAGAAACGTTTCCAGTCCCACTTGCTTGGGGGTATTGACAGCATTTACAAAACCGAAATTATTGTTGTAAGTCACAGACACTTTCTCTTCCTTGTTGGGACGCTTCGTGGTGATAAGTACCACACCTGCCGCCGCACGGGCACCGTAAATGGCCGACGATGACGCATCTTTCAATACCGTAACCGACTCAATGTCCTCAGGATTCAGCGTATCAATATCACCGGGAACGTTGTCAATCAAAACCAATGGCGCAAGTCCGGTAGTTCCGTCATTCTTTCCGGAGAAAGTAGCCGTACCGCGAATCTGGATACTCTTTCCTGTTTGTCCGGGTGTATTGCTGCCACTGGTGATGGTCAAACCGGGAATGGCTCCCTGAAGGGCGGCTGCCGTATTAGGCTGCGGACGGCTACCCAACACTTCATCCATTTTCACCGTAGAGACAGAACCGGAAAGATTCGCTTTCTTCTGAGTACCATAACCCACTACGACAACCTCTTCCAGCTGCTTGGAATCTTCCTCCATCACTACCCTTACCAGGTTTCCGTCTGCCACCTTCACAGTAATGGTCTTATATCCTATATATGTAATCTGCAATGTGACAGGCAATTGGTCAACCTCCAATGCAAATTCCCCGTCAATATTTGTAATACATCCTATCGTAGTATTGGGTACAACGACAGAAGCGCCAATAACAGTTTCTTGCATTTTGTCCACTACAACACCTTTTACAATATGCTTTCCCGATTGTTGAAGGACATGTGCAACAGGATTCCCTGCCTTGTCCTCATCATGAACATTACCTTTCTGCGTGGGCAAGGCCGCTGAAGCCGCATTTCCCATCAACAAAAAGAGAGCCATCAAAGCAAATGAAGCACAATATTGCCCCAGCTTACTCAATTTCTTTCTCATACCTTAGATTTTTTAATTAAACAATCCTCATCCGTTAGAATACAATTTTTCTATTTTTAGCATTAGTTATATATTTATATCATAACGGTGTGCAAATATAGTTAATTATATTAAGTATCTAAGACATGTTCTAATATTTTTTTAATAATCCACATTCCTCTAGCGTCTCTGTCAACATCATCCTCATAGTGATATGTCATTAAAAGCCTTTCAATATCATACTATAAGCCTTTTAATATCACATTATAAGGCTTTCTATCCGATTCTGCCCGCACTGCCTTCCCCGACAGATTTATACACGTATCCTGCTTCCCTGCAGCACTGATATGCCGTGATGTGGAGAAGCACATATCTCCAGCTAAAGCTGCCGGAGCCTTATTCAGAAATTCAGCGACAACTGCCCGTCACCCAGCAGATTGAACGTCATACGGTGGTAAGGGGTTGTTCCGTGTTCGGCAATGGCGGCGCGATGCTTCCTGGTGGGATAGCCCTTGTTATGATTCCAGTCATAATACGGATACTCTTCGTGGAGACGATTCATATAGTCATCACGATAGGTCTTTGCCAAGATGGAAGCCGCAGCGATGGAAAGGTACTTCCCGTCTCCTTTGACTACGGTAGTATGCGGCAAGTCCCGATATTTTTTAAAGCGGTTGCCGTCTATCAGCAGATGTTGCGGACGGACATTCAGTTGGTCAACAGCACGGTGCATAGCAAGAAAGGAGGCATTGAGAATATTGATTTTGTCAATCTCTTCAGGAGAGACGACGCCCACCGCCCATGCCAGTGCCTCTTTCTCAATCACTTCACGCAAGGCATAGCGTTGCTTTTCAGTCAGTTGTTTGGAGTCATTCAGAAGTTCATTCTCAAAATTCTTTGGCAGAATAACGGCAGCGGCATAGACCGCCCCTGCCAGGCAGCCGCGACCGGCCTCATCGCATCCCACCTCAATCAAGTCTTTATTCAAATAAGGTAATAACATATATATCGCTATCTTTGAGGCACAAAGATAAATCTTTTTGGAGGGAAACTTGACTTCTAAGAAGAATTAATTAAATTTGCAGAAACAAGACGATGCCATGAAGAAAAACCTATGTCTACTACTCGTATGTCTTCTGTCAGCAGCCGCCCCACTGCAAGCTCAAAACATGCAGCAAGCACAGAAATTGATTGACCAAGCACAGAAATACCTGTACAACAACCCCAAACAAGCTTCCTACTATGCAGCTCAGGCTTCTGCCTTGTTTCCCGAAGATGAGCCCAGTGAGGTCCGCGCACAAGCCATGATTCTCTACTGTCAAGCCGAACAATTGTTGGGGAACTTCGACCTAAGTATCAAGAATCTTTATGACACCCAAAAATATATCCATCCCACCAACAAAAAACAAATGGCACAACTCTGCTCCTTGATGGGGCGTGTATACAGCAAACTAGGCGATTACAACAAAGCCATTGAACTGAACGACAAAGCAACCTCCATCTTCAAATCCATCGGCGATTCCACCTCTGTGGCCGGATGCTATAACGAACGTGGAGTAATGCACCACTTCATGAGTGAATTTACCGTTGCCGAGCGTTTCTTCCAGCGTGCGCTGGCCATCAACCGTGCCCAGCGAAACCTGAAAGAGATTGCAACCAACTTGAACAACCTCTGTCTGTACCGAGGAAATACGGAAGAGAAACTTTCTTTCATCCAGGAAGCCATCACCATCAACAAGAATCTGGACGCCCAATGGTCTCTTGGCGAAAACTACAACAACATGGGGAAACAGTATTACTATGACAAGCAATACTCCAAAGCCTTGGAAGCCTTGCATAAAGCCTATGAATATGCCCACAGCATCGGCGCCCGCGAACTGATTTGCGACAATTACGAATATTCGTCCATGGTATATGCAGCTATAGGTGACTATGCCCAAGCTTATAAGTATCTGGACAAGAGGTACCACCTGGGCAAGGAACTGCAAAGTAGCAACAAGCTACGCAACATCGAGCAGGAAATTTCCTATAAAAGATACCAAGACCAAAAATATGCTACTGAAATGCAGGAACAAACCTACAAGATAGAGCTACTGAAACGCAATCTGTGGCTTTTGGGCAGCGTACTTATTCTGGGAATAGCTTTCAGCATCTTTCTATATAAATGGTATAAACGCCGAAAAGATTTGCAACTGATAGAAGCACGCTACCAATTGCAACTGTCCGAAAAAAAGTGGCCGAACTGAAGATGCATCAACAAGAGCTGGAACTTCAAAACGTACACAATGCCCTGGCTAGCAGCCGTCAGGAGGCAACCAGCTTCGCTGTATTCCTGAAAAGCCGCAATGAACTGCTGGACAAAATACGCGGAATGGTGAAAGAAGGATATAAACGTGAGTTCGGGATAAGAACTTTATTTTTTTCAACCAAGCAAAAGACATAGAGTATTGGGCGGCCTGTCAAGGTCG